>JBOGXG010000130.1:0-4047 GCA_050694195.1 Actinomycetota bacterium
GCCCAAGTCCATCGCCGAGCGCGTCGCCGAGCCCCTCGCCGAGCCCGAGCGCGTCGCCGAGCCCGAGCGCATCCCCGTCCCCGTCGCCCAGCCGATCGCCCGATCCGACGCCGACCCGGTCCCCGTCGCCGTCCCCCGATCCCACGCCGAGCGACGATCCCACGCCGGTGCCATCCTTCAGTCCCACGTCCGGCGGGGGCGGTCCCGTTCCTCCGCCGCCGGATGACGGTGGGTCCGGGCCGAAGCGCAACGGTGACGACCCCTCGGACCCCAAGCCCACGCCCGCGCCGCCCGACGTGGACCCGGCCCCCGGCGATGGGCCGCCGGCTCCCGAGGACGACAACGACGGAACTACCCTCCGGGAGCTGGGTCAGTACGCGATCGAGGCGGTCCAGCACTTCGCCTTCCCGCTGTTGTTGGCGCTGCTCGTCATCGTCTTCCTAGCTGTGCAGCACTTCCTCGACAGGGCGTCACCCAAGCTCGCCTTCGCCCCGGTGCACTCGGTGTACGACAGGGTCGACTTCGAGGACTGATACGGCGATCACCGGCAGGGAGGAACCGAGCGCTCTCTCTAGAAGAACTCTCCTAGGCACTCGTGGGGACCCTAGGAGGAAGAGATGCCTCGGATCGTCGCCGTCGCTCTGGCGGGCTCATTGCTTCTTGGAACAACGGCGTTACCCGCGCAAGCCGGTAAGAAGCGCAAAGAGCGGAAGGTCGAGCTGAGCTACAGCGAGCCCGCGATCGGAACCGCAGGCGCCGGCGTTTGTCTTCAAGGAAGCTCCTGTCTCTTCTTCGGCCCGCCCGGACGCGGTGAGAAGTTCTTCACCGTTGAGATCAATGACGATCTCGGGGTGTCCGTATACGCGTCTGTCATCCAGGACACGAACGAGGACGGGAGCTTCCTTGTTACCGACGATCTGACCGTCGATATCTGCGGCGCGACCGAGGAGCCCATAGAGATCGAGCCGGGCAAAGACGTTTCGGTGTGGGTGTGGCGAACGCCCGGCGCGAACCCGCCTTGCCCCGCGACGGCATCGTCGGGCACCGCCGAGGCCACCTTCTCCAACCGCTCCTAACCCCGGCCCTGCGCGTGAGCGCGCTATGCGGCAGGCCTTCCCCGACGGATCCCGCGCTCGCCACGCCGAGGCGGTTGTGCGGCGGAGTGTTGGGTAGGACAGAGCCATGTCGGACGCCAGCACCGAGGAGAGCCGAGCGCTCGTCAAGGGGCCCGTCGCCGACCTCGCCGCGCGCGACCCCGACTTCATCCGTTTCCAGCTCCCCGGCATGTGGCTGTTCAGCACCATCTACTTCCGCGCCGAAGTGTCGGGGTTCGATCGCGTCCCCGATGGGCCCGTCCTGTTCGTAGGCAATCACTCGGGCGGCAACATGACGCCGGACTCGATGGTGTTCATGCTTGCGTTCAACACCTACTTCGGCGTCGAGCGACCGGTGTACGCGCTCGCCCACTCGCTCGTGACGTCGTGGCCGATCATCGGGCCACTCGCGCAGAAGTGGGGGATCATCACCGCGGGACCGAAGGCGGCGAAGGCGGCGTTGGACCGCGGTAACTCGGTGTTGGTCTATCCCGGCGGCGACATCGATACCCACCGTCCGTGGACCGCGCGCCACGAGATCCGGTTCGACGGACGGAAAGGGTTCCTCCGCCTGGCGAAGGAGGCCGGCGTGCCGATCGTGCCGCTCGTAGCGGTCGGGGGCCAGGACACGTTCCTTCCTCTCACCGACGGGCGGGCGATCGCCAGGTTCCTGAAGCTCGACAAGCTGGCCCGTCTGAAGGTGCTGCCGGTCTCGCTCGCGCTTCCGTGGGGGCTGAACGTGGGCGATTTCTTCGGGCACGTCCCCCTTCCGGCGAAGATCCGCCTCGAGGTCTTGGAGCCGATCGACGTCGTCGAGCGTTTCGGCGACGACGCGACATCGAAGGTCGCCTACGACTACATCACCTCTCGCATGCAGGAGCGCCTCACCGCGCTCGCCGCCGACCGTCTTCTCCCGCCGTTACTGTGAAAACCGTCAGCCGCGCGATCATCATCGAACGGCCGCCGAGCGAGGTCTTCGCGCTGGTGGACGAGCCGGAGCATTACCCCCACTTCTTCGTCGGCATGACGAAGTGGGAATCGCGCTCCGAGCAACGCACCGGTATCGGGGCCCGCCACCGAGTCCTCATGCGGGTCGGTTCGATCGAGGCCGGCGGCACGATCAGGGTGACCGACCACCGCGCCGACGAGCTCATCGCCTGGACCTGGGAAGAGGGGATCCACCAGGAGGGGTGCTGGCGCCTCGCGCCGCGCGACGGCGGAACGGAGCTGACCCTCGAGGTCGGCTTCGATCTCAGCGGAGGGCCCGTCGGCCGCCTGGTGGAACGGCTTGCCGGGCGGACCGTCGGCCGCAACCTCACCGCCACGCTGCTCGCGGCCCGGCGGATGCTGGAGGCTCCCGCCCGGGTCTGACGCCTCCAGAGCCTCTGGTACTATTTAACCGTGGAAATAGTGCAAAAGCTTCCGGTCACCCGGACGGCCGACCCCTACCGGGATGTAGACGTCATCGACGCGCGGGCACCCCGCTTCAACCAGTCGGCGGTGGCGCTCCTCTGCGGTGTCGCGCTCGTCACGGGGGCCTGGTGGCTCGCCTCCCTTATGGGCCTGCAACTCGTGATCGGCCTAACCTTCGGACGTCGGTACTGTCTCCCGTGCGCCTTCTACTTCGAAGTCGTCCAGCCGCGCTTCGGCGAGGGCCCGATCGAGGACGCTCGTCCGCCGCGCTTCGCCAACATCCTGGGGGCCACCTTCCTCGTCGGGGCAACGGCCCTCAACCTGATCGGGTGGCACGCAGCCGGCTGGGTCCTGATCGCGATGGTCGCCGCGCTCGCCACGCTCGCCGTCGTCACGGGGTTCTGCATGGGGTGCGCCATGTACCGCGTCATCTCGCGGCTCCGAGGCATCAGGCCGGGCCATCACGACCGAGTCGACCTCGACGATTTCGGCGCCGGCAGCGAGACCGTCATCCAGTTCACGCATCCGCTCTGCAGTGACTGCCGCGAACTCGAGCAGACGCTTCGCTCCGACGAGGGGGATCTCGTTCTCGTCGACGTCTCGCAACGGCGAGACCTCGCTCGCAAGTACCACGTCGACGTCGTTCCGCTCGCACTGAGGGTGTCGGACGAGGGACGCGTGCTCGAGCGCATCTCCTAGCCCTTCGGTACCGGGAAGGGAAGCCCCCCGCACGTCGTTCTTGTTGATATGAGCATCACAGAGCACGTCATGGTGGTGGACGAGAGCACCTTCGAGAGCGCCGTGCTCGAGCGCTCGAAGGAGGTCCCCGTCGTCGTCGATTTCTGGGCGGAATGGTGCGCGCCGTGCCGCTCGCTGGGCCCGGTGCTGGAGCGCTTGGCCGAGGAGGACGACGGCGCATGGATCCTGGCCAAGCTCGACGTCGACGCTAATCCGCAGCTATCGGCCGCGTTCGGGATCCAAGGGATCCCCGCGGTGAAGGCGTTCAAGGACGGACGTCAGGTCGCCGAATTCACCGGCGCGCTTCCCGAGGCGCACGTGCGCTCGTGGCTGGAACAGCTGCGACCGTCGCGCGCGGATGTTCTCGTGAGGGCCGCGACCGACGCCGAGACCGAGGGCCGGCTCGAGGAGGCCGCGCGACTGTTCGACGACGCGCTCAAGGAGGCGCCGGGGAACGAGGCCGCGCGTCGCGGTGCCTCGCGCGTCCGGCTGGCTCTGCGGCGGGAGAAACTAGACCGCGGTGAGATCGACCAACGTCTCGCACGTGATCCCGAGGATGTGGACGCGCTGACCGCCGCCGCCGATCTCGACTTCGTCGAAGGAGAGGTGGACGCCGCGTTCGCGCGATTGCTCGACGCGATCCGAGTGGTGAACGGCGACGCGCGCGACGCCCTGCGCCTACACCTACTAGGCCTCTTCGACCCCCTGCCCCCGGACGACCCCCGCGTAGCCGCGGCGCGCCGCTCCCTGATGAGCGCCCTCTTCTGATTTCTTCCGCAGAATCACTGCGCTATGTGCACAT
>JBOGXG010000131.1:0-4106 GCA_050694195.1 Actinomycetota bacterium
ACATTGGACGCCTTCAAACGCGCCGCGGAGGATGCCGATCTCGTCATGTCCTCGGGTGGCGTCGCCGTGGGCCGGTACGACTTCGTGAAGGAGGTCGTTGAGGAACTCGGCGCGATCGACATGTGGCGGGTCGCGATGCAACCCGGCAAGCCCGTGGTGCTCGGCTCGATCGCGGAGACGCCGTTCCTAGGCCTGCCGGGCAATCCGGTCTCGATCCACGTCTCGTTCGAGCAGTTCGTCCGACCGGCGATCCGTAAGATGCGCGGCTGCAAGACCCTGTTCCGGCCGACGTTGATCGCAACACTCGACTCAACGCTTGAGAAACGACCGGGGAGGCTGCATCTGGTGAGGGTCCGTCTGAGGCGCGAAGACGCGGGTTGGGTCGCCACGCCGACCGGGCCCCAGGGCTCCCACATCCAGTCGAGTCTCGTCGACACCCACGGCGTTGCGGTGTTCGCCAGAGACGCTTCCCGGCTCGAGACCGGAACGGAGGTGGAGGTTCAGGTATGGGATCTTCCCGGGAGGGTCCAGGGATGAGCCATCCGGAGTCGGAGGCACGCATGGTTGACGTGACGGGGAAGGACGTCAGCGTTCGCGAGGCGATCGCAGCCTGCACGGTCTTGATGTCGTCCCCGACGAGGAGCCTGGTTTCCGAACGGCAACTCGACAAGGGTGACGCGCTGGAGGTCGCACGCATCGCCGGGATCATGGCCGCCAAGAAGACGGCAGAGCTGATCCCCTTATGTCACCCGATCGGGCTCGGCGCGGTTGAGGTTCAACTTCAGGAGAACGAGTCGGGCATCGAGGTGCGTGCAACCGTGCGAACGTCTGAACGAACGGGTGTCGAGATGGAGGCCCTCACCGCGGTGAGCGTCGCGGCATTGACGCTGTACGACATGGTGAAGGGGGTCGAACGGGGCGTTCGGATCACCGATGTGCGCCTCCTCCACAAGGCGGGAGGTCGCTCGGGCGAGTGGAACAGTCCGGAGGGCGGGCGCTAACCTTCTTTCTTCGGACGTTTCAGGTAGGCGGTCGTTCCGGTAGCCGCGCTCTCGACGACCTGGACGAGCTCCCACCCTTCCTCTCCCCACTGGTTCAGGATCTCTTGTAACGCGTGAGATATGAGAGGGACGGTGGTGTACTCCCACTTCTGCACGTTTCTCACCTCCGCGAGGTTTCGGGTCACGAGTGATGGGTTCCATAGTTCGGGTGGCGCCGGGCCCGTAACCTACTTCACCCGATGGACAGACTCATCCTCGTACGGGACGGACGGACGATCGCCGAGGCCACGGAGCGAGCAACCACGTGGGCGGCCCGCCTGCGAGGACTGATCGGACGGACGGGACTACCCTCCGGCGCCGCCCTGATGTTGTGTCCTGCCCGGCAGGTCCATACGTTCGGGATGCGTTTCCCGATAGACGTGATCGTGTGCGACCGTCGGCTTCTCGTACTGCATGTCGCTCGGACGTTGCGCCCTCATCGCCTGACGCGCTTCGTCCGACGGGGCCACTACGTCTTCGAGCTACCTGCAGGCGACGCCGACGGGATCGTCCCGGGCGACGGACTCGCCGTGATCACGACAGGGTCTGATAGTTGCGGGCGAAGTACACGAGCGGCCGTCCCGGTCGAGTCTCCACGCGGAGGACCTCGGCAACGAAGATCCCGTGATCGCCGGCCTCGGTGACGTCCGTAGTCCGGCAACTGAGGCAGGCGATGGCGTCATCGAAGAGCGGCGAGGCGTGCGCGTCGAGGTGATGCGGGATCCCCTCCAAACTCTTGTCCCCGGCGAGGGCGAACGCCTTCGCGATCGGCTCCTGCTCTGCCGAGAGGATGTTGACGGCGAAATGGCCCTTCTGTTCGACGAAGACCCGGGTTCGAGAGTTCTTCTCCAGGCAGACGAGCAGGAGGGGCGGCTCCAGCGAGACGAACGCCACCGCCGTCGCGGTCATCCCGTGGAATCCCCCATCGCGCGCGACGGTGACGACGGTTACCCCGGACGCGAACAGTCGACCGGCGGCACGGTACTCCTCTCGACCTACGGATGGCTTCGAGTGGCCGTCAGCCACGGACTACTCGGGGATCTCGTCGAAGCCCGTTTGGAAAGCCTCGCGCGGGAGGAACATCCAGAAACCCGGCACGTCGCCGGCGCGTTCGGTGAGGAAGCGAACCGCCTCATCGTTCGGTCCTTGTGTGGTGCCGTCGATACGGATCGCTCCGCGGCGCTCCAGTTCCTCGACCAGGTCCTGGCTGGGGTGTCCCTCGATCTCCATAGGTCGCCGAGTCTAATGAATCGATGGAGTCGACGGTCTCAAGGCTCCTCATCCGAGCCCGCGGATGTCTGCCGGGAGATCGCGTAGGTATCCCGTGCCGCCGTGAACACCGCGGTTGCCGCGCTGGCTATGAAGCCGACCCCCGAGAGGAAGATGACCGCTCCGACGTACCGTCCGCTCTCACCCGGCCAGGTGACGGTTACGAAGAGGAAAGTGGCGAGGATGCCGACGAGCGCGCATCCTGCCATCGCCGCGATCGACAGGCCGTGCATCCGACTGGGACGCGTCACCGGCGCAGGTGGTTCGGGAAGAGGCTCTTTGCCGAGAGGCACCACGTTCCGATCGCCGCCGTCCCCGGTCGGATTCATCGTTAGCGGTCCTCGAGCCAGGTAAGAAGCGTTCGTACCCCGACCGCCGTCCCGCCCTTGCTCTTCTCGTCGTGGTCGCTGTCCGTTCGTCCGGTCCCGGCGATGTCCAGATGCACCCACGGGATCTGGGGTGCCACGAACTCCTTCAGGAACAGCGTCGCGATGATCGCGCTCCCGTACCGCGACCCGCTGTTCCTCATGTCGGCCGTTGATGAATCGATCTCCTTGCGGTAGGCGTCGACGATCGGCATCCGCCACATCTCTTCACCGGCGCGCTCGGACGCTTCGACGAGCTCTCGTGCGAGACCGTCTTCGTTGGCGAAGAGTCCCGACACGCGGGGGCCGAGCGCGATGTGGATCGACCCCGTCAGCGTGGCGATGTCGATCACGGCCGACGGCTCCTCCGCGCACGCGAGACCCAGCGCGTCTGCAAGCACCAGCCGGCCCTCCGCGTCGGTGTTGTTCACCTCGACCGTCTTGCCGCCGTAGAGTGTGATGACGTCACCCGGCTTGATGGAGGCGCCCGAAACCATGTTCTCGCTGCAGGGGATGAACCCGACGACCTCGACATCGATGTCGAGCCGTCGGAGTGCGCTCATCGCGGCGATCACCGCGGCCCCCCCGGCCATATCCGTTTTCATCTGCTCCATGCTGGCGGAGGGCTTCAGCGAGTAGCCGCCCGTGTCGTAGGTGATCCCTTTGCCGACGAGTGCCACCTTGTCGGTCGCGCCGTCCGGACGATAGGTGAGCTTGATGAGCCGCGGGGGCTCGACCGATCCTCGGCCGACGCCGAGGATGCCACCGCATCCCAGGTCCTCGAGGGCCTTCTCGTCCCAGATCTCACAACCGAGCCCGGCAACGTCGGCGACCTCCTCGGCTCGTCGCGCCAGGGCCGCCGGCGTCAGCGTGGACGCGGGCTCGTTGATGAGGTCGCGTGCCAAGAAGACCGCTTCCGCCGCGGCGACACCTCGAGCCACCACGCCGTCGTCGGCACCGACCAGAACGATCCGCTGGATCTTCGACGGCCTCGGATCGCTCTTCATCGCCGTATATCGATAGGTCCCGAGGAGGAGGCCCTCGGTTACCGCGCGCGAACTCGCGGCGCCGTCGTCGCCGACGAGGTGCAAGAGCGAAGCGATCTCCTGGTGATCGGCAAGTCGTCTGGATGCGGCCGCCGATGCGCGCCTCAGCTGGCTCGGACCCGTGTCGCCTTTGGGACCGAGTCCCACGATGGTTACCCGTCCGGCCGGGACGCGGCCGAACGTGGGGACGACCTCGATCTCGCCGACGCTCGCTCTGAAACCCCCGTCGCCCAACGAGACCAGGTTGCCGTCGAGTGCGCCGTCGAGAGCCGCGGCCTCGTCTTGCAGAGTGATGCCGCCGCCGTCGGAGAAGGCGCCGACCAGAAGGACGGGCGAGGTGACCTCCAGGACGTCCGCGTCAAGGGTCGTCGCCTGGGGGAGTCGTG
>JBOGXG010000132.1:0-4865 GCA_050694195.1 Actinomycetota bacterium
AGCGTCGTGACCGCGGTGATCGCGTAAACGGTCAGTCCGAGAGCCAGAACGATGGTTCCATCGAGGAGCGCGGCGGGCTCTGGTTTCGCACTGGGTGTGACGGCTCCGAGGTGCAGCTTCGAGCCCAGGCGCGCGGCGAGGATCGAGCCCAGCGCGCCGGTGTTCTCGAGGAAGCCCGGAATGATGATCAACAACGCGGGGAACGGAAGGAACACCTCGGCCATCCGCGGCTCCACAACGGTGCCGGCGAGAACGTCTAGCACGATCGCGATGCAGAGGATCGGGAAGCTCTCGCGCACGATCCGCCGCGCCACCAGCTTGCGGGTGGTCCAGCCGCGCCCGATCGCGACGGCGGCGGCGAGGAGGCCGAGGATCCCGATGGTCGTCGTTGCCGCAGGCAGCTCGAGGATGTACGACGCGAGGAGGAGGCAGGGCAGCGTCACGACGTCTCCGATCGCGGTGATGAGCGGCGCGCCCACCGAATCAAGATCCCAGTCACGGCGGAACGATTGGATCGAGAGCAGCACGGTCACTGCCAGCACGACGGCGGACGAAAGGACGCCTCCAACCAAGGCGACCACTATGAAGTCCCATACCGAAACCGTGTCGACGTCGAGAAGGCCGGCGATCGAACGCGCCAGCAATCCCATCGTGACCGACGTGCCCAACGTCAGGAGCGTCGCGGCGTAGACGTTCTGGAACAAAACCGCGTCTTTGGCGTTACTTACTTCGAAGAGACCCGAATGGATGGACGTGCCCAGACGAGCAGCTAGAGCGCCGAAGATGTTTCCTCTCATACCGATGGAGACGGGGATGAGCACGAAAAGTCCCTTGATGTCCGCTATGCGCCCATCCATGCCGGCCAGGGTCAGGCCCGCGATGAGTGACGTTAGTGACGCCACGATCACCGCGATGAATCCCTGGCGGATCGTGATCCGTTCGGACGCGAAGTACTCGCGAACCTGGCGCGCCGGGTCCCCGACCCGCCGGGCGGTTCCGCGGACAGCTCGAGCCGGCGCCCCCAGGATGGCGCGCACGAACAAGGCCACCCACCGGATGGGCAGGGCGACCAGGCGTCCCGCCGGTCTCCGTCCGTTATCTCTCATGCCGGGCTCGATCTCCGTGAAGGAATCTTCACATTCGGGTTCTTCGCGCCCCAGAAGGGAACCCCAAACCAAGCTGATTCGTCCAATCGAATACGTGACGAACTCTCGCATTCGGGGGATGCGGGACGACGGCTCAGGAAGGAGCAGCCATGCCGAAACAAGACGCTATTAGAGGGTCTCGGGCTTTGGCCCTTCCTCGGGCGAACAAGAAGGCCCCCGAAGGCAGGGTCTGCGCCCAGGAGGGTTGCGAAACGAGGCTCTCTACCTACAACAAGCGCGACAAATGCTGGGTCCACGCGGAGATGAAGGTGCCCCGCCTCAGAGGCAGGAAGCCGGCGCCGGGCTCCGTTTGACCGTCGCCGGCACAGCCCATCTTGCATAGGGGGGCGCGGGCCGGGGATATATCCTGGTGGTCTTAACGATCTCCAAGCCCACTAGGAGGCGCTCCGGATGCGCGAACGGTTCGTGACGCTGCTCGCTCTGCTTCTGATCGCGTTGGCGGCGACCTTCGCACTGCTCCCCGCGGCCGCGCTCGCGGGAGGCGGGGCCGTGGTGGCCCAGGAAGGGGTCGACGAGAGCGACGAGTCCCAGGGCGGCGAAACGAGGAACCGGGAGGGCGGCGAAGGCCAGAGCGATCCCGACGCCGAGACCGGGGCCGGCGAGGGCGAGAACGCTCCCGCGGCCGAGGAGGAGGGGCCGGTCTGGACCTACCAGATGAGCAAGATCCTGATCGCGCTTCTCGTCTTCATGGCGATCGCCGTGGGACTCGCCTACTACAAGCTCGTCGTGCAGCGCCAGCGCGCGGGCATCTAGCTTTGCGTCTCCGGGAGACGCACCCGATATGGCGTCCTTGATCGACCCGCGCGTCGCCGCGATGGTGGCGCGCCGGGTGTCGGGAGAGGGCGGGCGCCCCCCCGACACCTATCTCAGCCGCAGGCTCGAGCGCGATCTCGCCGCCGCCGTTCCGCGCTCGGAGTATCTCGTCGCCGAGGTCAGCGGGATCGCTCCGCCTCCCCCCGTCGAGTGGGCGATAGTCGGACGAGGGGATTGGGCCCAAGCCAACATCGCCGGCATGTCCACTCTGATCGCGCCGCTCGCCGACAGGTTGGGCGAGCGACTCGAGTCGATGCCGAAGGCCGCCCGGGTGGTGCAGAAAGGGTTCCTCTCCGCCGAGGTCGGTCTCATGCTCGGCTATGTCTCCCGTCGGGTCTTGGGTCAGTACGACCTTTTGGTGCCGGAGCTCGGCCCCGACACGCCCCGGTGGAAGCGCGCCCGCCGGCCGGGTGGCGGTGCTTCTCTGTACTTCGTCGGTTCCAACATGGTCGAGACCGAACAGAAGATGGGCTTCGTCCCGGAGGACTTCGCCCTCTGGGTAGCGGTCCACGAGGTCACCCATCGCTTCCAGTTCGCCGGCGTTCCCTGGCTGCGCGATACCTTCTTCGAACTCGTCGAGAGTTACCTCGGCTCCGTCGAGATGGATGCCAAGAGCTTCGCTGCCCGGCTCGCGGCGGCGGCTCGCAAGCTCGTCTCGAGATCCACCCCCGATGAGGAACGCAACGCCGTCTATCTCTTCGCGACGGAGGAGCAGCGCGCGCTGCTCGATCGGATGCAAGCGCTGATGGCCGTCGTCGAAGGACACGGGAACTTCGTGATGGACGCGGTCGGCGCCGACGTGATCCCCACCTTCCGGAGGATGCGGCAGCGCTTCGACAAACGGCGCGCCGAGACGAACCTCATCCAACGCGTGATCAACAACGCGATCGGACTCGAGATGAAGCTCCGTCAGTACGAACTAGGCCAACGCTTCTGCGAGTCCGTTGCGGCACACGGGGGCCACGACGCGCTGGCCCACCTGTGGGCGGATCCGTCGAACCTCCCGACGTTGGACGAACTCAAGACACCGGAGAGGTGGGTGCAGAGAGTCGCCTAGCGCAAGGCGCTCCGCCCGATGGCGTATGCGAGGTGGTGGCGAGTGAAAAGCAAGCATCGCAAGGCCGCAGGGAGGGTGCGTACCTGGAAGGTACATGCCCGACCGAGAACGCCGCGAGGCGCAGTCTTTTCGCCGCCACCGGCCCCATGACGCCCGTCGGCCGGGGCGCAAGATGGTCGGTCGACGGTGGGCCCGGCTTCGGACTGGCGGAGAAGTTGGCCGAGACCGCGGCTCGTTACCGGATGATCGCCGGCGGCGACTCGATCTTGGTGGCGGTATCCGGCGGACCGGACTCGATGTGCCTCCTCCACGCTCTCGGGCGGCTCGGTGCCGACCTCACCCTGAACGTCGCTCACGTCGATCACGGGCTGTCGGACGCGTCCGAGGAGATCTCGGCGATGGTCGCGAAGTGGGCGGCCGAGGCCGGACACGACGTTCACGTCGCCCGCGCCAAGGACCTCGAGGGTCCCAACCTTCACGCTCGGGCCCGAGCCTTCCGCTACTCGTTCTTCGAGACGATCGCGCGCGATGTCGGCGCGAGCCTTATCGCGACGGGGCACACGCTCGACGATCGGGTCGAGACGACGCTCGCCCGTCTGATCCACGGAGCCGGAACCGAGGGCCTCGCCGGCCTTCCTCCGTCGGCCGGGAACAGGATCAGGCCGCTGATCGAGGTCCGGCGCAAGGAGACCCGGGCCTATTGCGAGGAGGCCGCCATACCGTTCATCGACGATCCGGCGAACGAGGACCCGCGCTTCGACAGGGGTTCGGTGCGCGCGCTCGTGCTCCGGCCCATCGAGGAGCGATGGGGCGAGGGGGCCGTGCGCGCGATGGCATCGAGCGCCGGTCTCCTCCGGGAGGACGCCGCCGCGCTGGCATCCCAGGCGCAGATCCTCTACGACGGGATGGTCGAGGACGATGACGACGGCGCTCGCCTTATCAACCTCGAGTCATTGCTGGCTCTACCGCGTGCGCTCCGCCGGCGCATCCTCGAGACCGCGGTCGGTCGCTTGCGCGATCGCGCGGGAGGGATAGACGCCGCGCTCGACGCGCTCGACCGCGACCACAAGCCCGGTGCCCGCTTCGATCTCCCCGGCGAGGCGTCGATCGTGATCGAGCGCGAACAAGTCGTGGTCAAAGGGCCGCTGGTGAAGGAGCCGGGGGAATAAGATGCCGCGGTGAGCGACGTCATCCACGAGGACATCGAGAAGGTCCTCATCTCCGCCGACGAGATCCAGGAGAAGCTGGGCGAACTCGCGAAACAGATAAGCGAGGACTACCGGGGGACGGACCTACTGCTCGTCGGCGTTCTGAAGGGCGCCTTCGTGTTCATGTCCGACCTCGCCCGTCACATCGAATTGCCGCTCGAGTTCGATTTCATGGCGGTGTCGTCGTACGGGTCGGCGACGAAGTCCTCGGGCGTGGTCCGCATCCTGAAGGACCTCGACTACGAGATCTCCGGGCGCCACGTCCTCCTCGTCGAGGACATCATCGACTCCGGGCTCACGATCTCCTATCTCCTCCGTTATCTGCGGGCGAGGGGGCCGGCGTCGCTCGAGATCTGCTCGCTCTTCTGGAAGCGGGGCGAGCAGGCGGTGCCGCTGGATGTGAGATATCCGGGTTTCGAGATACCGCCGGTCTTCGTAGTTGGGTATGGACTGGATTATGCCGAGAGGTACAGGAACCTTCCGTACATAGGGGTGCTGAAGCCTTCGGCCTACGCCTCCGAGGGCCCGCCCTAAGCTGCCCGAACAGGGGTACTTAGGCGTAACCCCCTGCTACCCTGGAGCGACGATGAACCGCATCTTCCGGTCTGCCATCTTCTACCT
>JBOGXG010000133.1:0-3541 GCA_050694195.1 Actinomycetota bacterium
CAAGACCGGCTTCCTGGTGCTGGAGCTTCAGCCTCAAGTTAAGGCGGCGCTGGGTCTGAACGGCACAGGGAAGTAAGGTCTGCGTATTGGATCGCATGTTTTCACCAAAGGACACGGCAACTCCTACCTACGAGGAGTTATGTCGGAGTTTCAAGTGGTCTGTTCCCCGCGCTTACAACATCGGTGTCGATTGCTGCGATAGACAGAATCCAGGGTCAGAAGCGCTCGTCGTGATCTCCGAAGATGGAGCCGTAGCCACGTTTAGCTTCGGCACGATCAGTCAACTGTCCAATCGCCTGTCGAACGCCTTGACGCAGATCGGCGTGCATCGAGGTGACCGCGTCGCGATCGTTTTGCCGCAGTCCTTGGAGACGGCCGTAGCACATATTGCCACCTACAAGATCGGAGGAGTCGCGGTGCCGCTCTCCGTTCTGTTCGGCCCCGAAGCCTTAAGTTTTCGGCTGGCAGACTCGGGGGCGGCGGTGGCGATCGTCGACCCGACGGGGCTGGAGAAGATCGAATCGATCGGGGACTCCCTCCCCGCGCTAGAAAAGGTGGTCGTCGTCGGCGATCTGAACCACAGCGATGACCGCATCGAGTCATTCGGCAATCTTGTTGAATCCGGGAGCGCCGAGTTCAGGCCGGTGGCGACCGACGCGGATGACCCCGCCGTTCTCATCTACACGTCGGGTACCACCGGACCTCCCAAGGGTGCCCTTCACGCACACCGAGCCCTGATCGGGCACCTGCCGGGCTTCGAGCTGTCCCACGACTTCTTCCCGCATCCGGGCGACCGTTTCTGGACCCCCGCAGACTGGGCCTGGATCGGGGGGTTGATGGACGCCTTACTGCCAAGCTGGCACTACGGCGTCCCGGTGGTTGCGGCGAGACGCAAGGGCTTCGACCCGGAATGGGCCATCCACATCATGGCAAAGCACGACGTGCGCAACGTCTTCCTTCCTCCGACGGCGCTCAAGTTACTGCGCCAAGCTGAGGTGTATGCGGGCGGCGTTCATCTTCGTTCCGCAATGAGTGGTGGCGAGGTGCTCGGCGAAGAGATCCTCGGATGGACACGCGACTCGCTTGGGGTAACCGTGAACGAGATCTACGGGCAGACCGAAGTCAATTACGTCGTGGGCAACTGCGCGTCGGCATGGCCGGTGAGACCTGGGTCGATGGGGCGTCCCTATCCCGGCAACGAAGTGGCCATCTTGAGTGAGGACGGCGCTCCAGTTGCCGATGACGCGGTCGGAGAGATCGCCGTGCGCGCGACGACGCCCGTTCGGTTCCTCGGATACTGGGGGCGAGCCGATGCGACGTCCCAAAAGGCTAAGGGGGACTGGATCCTCACCGGAGATGCAGCACGCCGCGAAGCCGACGGTTATCTCTGGTTCAAGGGACGTAAGGACGACATCATCAGTTCGGGAGGCTATCGGATCGGCCCGTCCGAGATCGAAGAATGCCTCATCAAACACGATGCGATAGCGATGGCGGCCGTGATCGGGGCATCCGATGAGATCAGGGGAGAAGTGATCAAGGCATTCGTGAAACTGAAGGAGGGTCATCAACCCACTGAAACTCTTAAAGAGAGCATCCGTGACCACGTTCGGCAGCGTCTTGCTTCTTACCAGTACCCGCGCCTCATCGAGTTCATCGAAGATCTACCACTTACTACGACAGGCAAGATCAGGCGAGCGGACTTGCGGAAACTAGAGGCCGAGCAGTCCGCCTGAATCTTTAGGACTCGAGGCGACTTCGTCTATCAGGTTTAAAGCCAGACACAGGATGATGAGATCGCTGGCCACATGAGGATCGCGGCCGGTCAACTCCTGGATCCGCCTAAGGCGATAAACAACCGTATTGGGATGGACCAAGAGCTGTGAGGCGCTCTTGGTGATATTGAAACCTGCATCCATGTAAGCCTCAAATGTTTGAACGAGGTCGCTTCGCTTGCGAGTGTCGTACTCGACAACCGGACGAATGGTCTCGGTTAGAAATTGTTCTGATTTCGGATTCGTGCGTAGTACATGATCGAGTAACAGATCCTCAAAGATCACGGGTCGGCCCCGGATCCCCGATCTCCCGGCTATCTCGAGCGCTTCTCGAGCCTCTGCGTAGCTGGTCTGGACACCCTCGGGTCCAGGATGCCAACCTCCCACGCCCAACTCGAACCCCTCAGCGCCGATTGTTCCCGCGAGTTCGGCACATTGCCTCGAAACCTCATCAAGGTTGCCCGGAGGTTCAAGCGGATAAAGTGCAACCACCTCGTCCTGACGCAGCCCGAATAGCAAGGAGCCGATCGCGGGTTGCAGGAATCGTTTCATGCTATCTATAACGCGTCTCATCTCCGCACGTGGTCGCAGGGATGGAGCATTCTCTTGCTCTGGTCCTGCATTCGATCGGCGGGCCAGGATAACGACGTAGTCATCACTGAGCTGTAGTTGGAGAGACGCGGCCTCTCCGCGTACGGAAGCAGAGCGCCCCTTCCCAGAGATGACCGCCTCTAGAAGGTCTCGGCGAATCACCTCGCGGTCGCTCCAAACACCCTCGGCTTCCTCGTGATAGCCCTGAGCAACCACCGTTGAAAGGATGTTCATGTGCTCGATGACTCGGCTGGCGATGAGAAGAGCAGCCTCTCGCTCGTTCGTTTCATCGATGCGAGCGCAGTCCAACAACGCATGCCAGACAGTCTCCCCCCAGAGCCTGCACGCGTGGAGGAGTGATTCGAGCCGCACTCCTTGATGCACCCGACGAGCTCCCGCCTCTCGGAAATCCTCGAGGTCGTCCGAACCTATGCCATCGCCCGTTCGAACGGCCTTGAGCAGTGCCTGTACGTTCTGCATCGAAGTCCTGATCACATCTCCATGCAGTACGTCCTGGTCGACCGCGGAATAGTCCACGATCTCAGAGCGGTACCGGTCCGCCAGCGTGGTGGCCAGCGTCTCAAGTCGGGTGGACAAGCGGTCCGTGATCAGTTCGATCGCTCGAACGGCGGACTCGGAACCAGGTATCCCCTGCCGTTTGTCGAGTCCCACAAATCGCGATCCCCTTGAATTCGTAAGACCCCCAAGCAAAGCATCACTAGAGGCCCGCCATTTGTGGCATTCTACCACTTCGAGATCACGACGCCCGAAAAAAGGGCTCGCTCGGGAACCTCCGGCTGGATTGCTCCACCACTTAAGAAGGACAACGGAACCCCGATGATCGATGGCACAGTGGACGAGATCGTTGCCCACATCGGCGAGCGCTGGACGACATCGGGCGCACGATGGTGCAGCGCTACCGCGACGAGATCGTCGATTACTCCACCCTCGATGACGAGATCCTCTACGGCGACGTCGCCGTCATCTCACTCGACAACCTCCGTGCTTTGCTCTCGAACCTCCAGCGCGGGGACGTCATCCGCCCCGAGGAGCTCGAGGAGTTCCGGGGTGGAGCTGCGCGCCGGGTGCATCAAGGCGTCCCTCTGGATTCGGTGTTGCACGCCTACCGGCTGTGGGGTCAGATCGTCTGGCAGACGATCCTCGATGCCGCGCGACCC
>JBOGXG010000134.1:0-3522 GCA_050694195.1 Actinomycetota bacterium
TCCCTGTGCCGCGGCGATCGAGGCGGTCGCCCTGCTGCGCGCCGCGGGGACGCGTTTCGACGGCACGCTCGAACTGGCTCTCGTCGCCGACGAGGAGACGATGGGTTTCAAAGGGGCCGCGCACCTCGTCGAGGAGCAGATCATCAAGCCGTCCGTCGCGGTGGTCGGTGAACCGACGTCGGTGCAAGTCGTTCGCGCACAGCGCGGCGCGGCGTGGTTCCGTATCGCCACCCGGGGGGTGGCGGGCCACGGGTCCGCGCCCGAGCGCGGCGTCAGCGCGATCAGGCACATGGCCGAGATCGTGTTTCGCCTGGAGGAGACACTTCCCGACGTCGCTCACGATCTCCTCGGTGGCCCCACCGTCAGCGTCGGAACGATAAGAGGCGGAGAGAAGGTCAACATCATCCCCGCGTCGTGTCTCATCGAGGTCGATCGACGGACGATCCCGGGGGAGACGGAGGCAAGCGTTCGCGCGTCGATCGAGGCCGCCGTCGAACTCGCGCGCGACAGGTTCCCCGATATCGACGCGTCCATAGAACTGGCCTTCTCCGCGATGCCCTTCGAGGTCCCGCCCGACGCCGTCCTCGTGAAGGAAGCCGTCGAGGCGATAGGCGAGGCCGTCGGCGCGCCGGGAGAGATCATCGGGTTCCGCGGCGCCTCCGACGCCAGGTTCCTCGCCGACACGGGAGCGGACGTGATCGTATGCGGTCCCGGTCAGATCGAACTCGCCCACACCGCGCGCGAGTCGATCGATCTCGAGGAACTCGAGCACGCTACGCTCGCCTACGCGCTCCTCTTCGGGCGGCTGCTCTCGGCTTCTCCGGCGGGGTCGTGATGGCCGGCGAGGGGTTCTCGTGGCCGGCCATCCTGACGAGGCTCCTCGCAGGTGAGGCCTTGACCGAGACGGAGACGGGCGCCGCCATGACCGAGATCATGGAGGGGGCCGCTACTCCGGCCCAGATCGCCGCGTTCGTCGTCGCCTTGCGCGCGAAGGGAGAGACGACCGATGAGGTCGTCGGCCTGGTGAAGACGATGCGGGCGTTCGCGGCGCCGTTGAACGTCCCCGGCGACGTCCTCGATACCTGCGGAACGGGAGGCGACAGGGCCGGAACGTTCAACGTCTCCACCGCAGCCGCCCTCGTCTGCGCGGGAGCCGGCGTCAAGGTCGCCAAGCACGGCAACAGGGCGGCATCGTCCCGCTCCGGGTCGGCCGACGTCCTCGAAGCCCTCGGCGTGAAGATCGACCTCCCTCCCGACGGCGTCGAACGCTGCATCGCGACCGCGGGCATCGGTTTCTGTTTCGCTCCGGTGTTCCACCCGGCGATGCGTCATGCTGGGGTTACGCGCCGGGAGCTGGGGGTGCCGACGATATTCAACTTCCTCGGCCCCCTCACGAACCCGGCCGGAGCGCGCCTCCAGGCTCTCGGCGTCTCCGATCCGAGGATGCTGGACAAGATGGTGGAGACGCTGGGCCGGCTCGGGTCGACGCACGTGATCGCGTTCCACGGGCACGAGGGGCTCGACGAACTCGCGCTGTCGGGGCCGTCGCGCGTTCTCGAGTTCGTGGACGGTGGGACCCGCGGATGGACGATCGACCCGGCCGCGCTCGGCCTCGCCCCCTCCGGCCGAGAGGAGATCGCCGGAGGTTCGGCGGAGGAGAACGCGGTGCTGGTTCGGGCCGTGCTCGACGGCGAGTCCGGCCCCCGTCGAGACATAGTCGTACTGAATGCAGCGGCGGGATTGATGGCGGCCGCAGTGGCGCCCGACATGGAGGGGGCGATGCGGGTCGCAGGGAACGCCATCGACTCCGGCGCCGCCGGGGCCACCCTCGACCGCCTGATCGCCGCCTCGAACGGATAGTTACCGGACGCGCCCCGGGGCCGGGCCGGCCGCGGCGCGGGCGCTCGCATCGATGTAGTTGAATCACGGTCGGAAGATGCTGGGCAACGGATCGACGGGAGGGCTCTCGATGGCAAGCACGAGTGAGGTCGCGGCTCGGTTGGACCGCGCGGTGGCGGCGAAGAAACTGCTGGATCATCCCTTCTACAAAGCGTGGACGGCCGGCGAACTGACGACCGACGACCTCCGCTTCTATTCGACGCAGTACTGGAGACAGGTCGAATCGTTCCCCGGGTACCTGACGTCGCTCGCAGACCGCCTGCCCGAGTCGCCCGCCCGTGACGTCGTGCTCGAGAATCTGTCCGACGAGGTCGACGGGGATCACGCCGCGCTGTGGCTCCGCTTCGCCGCCGGCGTCGGCGCCGGCGAGGCCGAGGTCCGCGAGACCTTGCCGGAACCCGAGACGGTCCACTGTGTCGAGGATTTCTCGAACGGGACAGATTCCCACTCGCTAGCGTTCGGCTTGGGCATGCTGTACGGGTACGAATCGCAGACGCCGGAGGTGGCGAAGACGAAAGCGGCGGGGCTGCGCGACCTCTACGGCATGAACGGAGCCGGGCTCGATTACTTCGAGCTGCACGGGGAGCTCGACGTGGAGCATGCCCGCGAGCTCGCCGGCGCCATCGCCGACATCGCTACGGACGAGGTCGCTTTGTCAGACGCGGAGGCGGGAGCGCGCGCCGGCGCGGAGGCGATCTACGGCCTGCTCGACGGAGTCGAGCGTCGCCGAGCCATCTGCGTTTGACGGGACGAAGCAAGAGGTGGGCCGCGCGCTCACCGGCAGCACCCAGGCGCGCTCGGCGAAGAGGAGGCGGACCTCCGACGATCGGCGCTTGAGTGCGGCCAGCGTGACGCGCGCCTCTCTGACGACATCGTGGGTTAGGTAGGGGAGGACCGTCGCGGGCGGAACCGACGCGCGCAGGCGACCGACGACTTCCTCGACCGCATCTCCGCCGTCGGCGGCCGCGACGAGGACCCCCGCCCGCAGTAACAGGACGCGGCTCCCGATAAGGAGGGCGACATCTCCCGCGGCGATCAACGCGGCCACCTCGACGTGGCTCTCCAGTGTTCGCTGCAGCGCCAGGGCGCGCTCGCGGACCTCGGCGGCCTCCTCGAACCGCTCCATCCCGGCGAGCCTGTGCATGCGCCGCGCCAGGGCACCTAGTACGGGACCGTGATCTCCCGTCAGCGCAAGGACCGCCTTCCTCACCTCGCGCCGGTGCGCCGCCGGATCGGGTCCCGCGCAAGTTCCGAACTCGTGGAACGCGCAGCGGTTGCAAGCTCTCGGCTCCGTACAGCGATGGATGCCTGTGGCGTCCCTCAACGCGTCGATCAGGAGGCGCACGGCTTTGATCGATGCGAGAGGACCGACGTAGAGACCCCCGTCGTCCTTCGGGACCCGGGCGGGAGCGATCTTCGGGACCTTGGCTCTGAGTGCGACCTTTAGGTACCAGTTGGCCGACCGCTTGCCCGAGCGGTTGTAGGGGGGTTGCTCGCGCGCGATCGCCCGGGTCTCGGCGATCTCGGCTTCGAGCATCGTCGGGAACCTCTCCGTCTCGATCCGGTCGGTCTCGCGCAGAAGGTCGCGGATCTTCCGCCGGGGGTCGCCGTAGAAGTAGGACC
>JBOGXG010000135.1:0-1873 GCA_050694195.1 Actinomycetota bacterium
CCCCCGCGCGACGCGACGGTCGGAGCCATGTTGGAGTGCGTACGCGAGCCCGGCGGGATCCGGTGCATCCCCAATGGGTTCAGCTCCTCCTCGCCGAGCGTGTTGTTCAGGGACATTCCATGTACCACGAGCCCGGACCCGTAACCGTTCGACTCCGTGACGGAGCAGACGTAGCCGTCGGCGTCGGCGGACGACGTGTGGGTCGTCTCCGACGATCGCCGCGAGCGGTGGTGGATCGCGGCGAGGGCCTCCTCGAACGCCGCCGCCACACCCTCGACGTCGTGGTAGCGCTCGCGCCGGTACCCGACCGCCATGCGCTGGGCCTCGACGAGCGCCGTCAGGCGTTTCACCGGGTCGTGAACGTCGGCGTCCTCGAGCAGAGCCAGCATGTGGACGAGCACGGCGCCGCCGACGGCCGGCGGAGGGTTCGAGTCGATCTGCCATCCGAACGCGGTCGTCGAGACCGGTTTGCGTATCTCGGCCTTGTAGGACTTCAGGTCGTCGAGCGTCATGAACCCGCCGTCCCGTTCGATCGTCGCGACGATCTCCTCGCCGAGGGCGCCCGCATAGAAGACCTCCGGCCCGTGCGCCGCGATCTCGGAGAGGGCCTCGGCCAGTTCGGGCTGTTCGAGGGGTTCTCCCTCGCGCATCGGCCGTTCGTTCACCGTGAAGATCGCGCGGGACTCGCCGTACTCGGACCAGATCCCGTCCCACGTGCACGAGAGGTAGTAGTCGGAGACCTTCGGGAATGGGAAACCGTCGCGCGCCACCGCGATCGCATCTTGGAACAGAGCCTGCCACTCGATCCGACCGTGTCGTTCCCACGCGACGCGCACCGCCGCGAGCACGCCGGGCACGGCCACCGATCCGCCGCCGATGCCCATGTAGATCCCGTCGGCGTACTCGGGCAGGAAGATCCGGCGCATCCCCTGGCCCGGCTCCGACGGGTCCGTGAGCGGCATGGTCGTGTTCCCGTCGATGACTTCGACGGTCCCGTCGGGAGTTCTAACGGCGATGAACCCGGAGCCGCCGATAGACGCGAAGAACGGCTCCGCGACCCATCCCATGATGGCGGAGGCGAGGCATGCGTCGACCGCGTTGCCCCCGGCTTCGGCCACACGTCGGGCCGCGTCGGTTCCCAGGTCGTTCCCCGCGGCGATCCCAAGGCGAGCCTTCGACATGCGTGGAGGTTACCTACACTCTGAACCGTGACGCCGGCCCCCCGCACCTACGAGATCCAGGACTCGCGCCTGTCGTCGTGCGCGCCCGATGTCCTCATGAAGGTGATCACCGACCCCAGGACGTGGCCGCAATGGCAATCGGAGATCCTCGAAACCGACGGCTTGGTTCCGTTGGAGGAGGGCGACGACGTCGAGGGCCGGGCCCGGCTCCTCGGGTTCGTGGTCAGCGGGCGCAGCTCGACGGTCACCGCCACCGGCTCGAGGTTCGTCGAGGACGTCATCGTCGGTGTCCACATGCGGGTGGAATACGAGCTCCGCGAGACCGCGCAAGGGACCCGGGTCACGAGGCGGTTGACCGCGGCGCTGCCCGGTGGGTTCTCCGGACGCGTGCTGTCGTTCCTCCTGAAACGCCGACTGAAGGCGATGCAGAAGGGCGTGCTGGAGGGGTTGGTCGCTCAGGCCGAGGCCGGCTGAGCCAGCTCGACCATCGTGTCCATCAGGTCACGCAACGACACGATCCCCACGGGGTCGTCCATCTCCATCACGAGGAGGTGACGGAACCCGCCCTCGGTCATCGTCTTGACCGCCTTGGTGACGTCCCACCCGGGGGCGCCGCTGACCACATCTTTCGTCATGACCGACTCGACCGTGGTCTCGTCGACGTTCTGTTCGTGGGCTACGGCGTGGAGGAT
>JBOGXG010000136.1:0-2096 GCA_050694195.1 Actinomycetota bacterium
GCTTTCGATAGAGATCAGAAGCACGGGTTTCTCAAGGCCCGCGATGGGTCCGAGTGGATCGAAACCGACCAACTCCTCCACTGAGGAAACGGGGATCTCCGACGGAACCCGAGAGCCGGACCCGCCGAGGCCCGGGCTTCTCTTCTCGGGGGGCGGGACCATTACGTCCGAGCCGGCCTCGACCGTCCGATCTCGACCTTCGGCGACACGCACCTTCCGATCGGCATCGAGTCGATCGATGAACTCCAGCCAATCGCTTTCGGAACGCATCCGGTGGAGCCAATCTGCTCCTGTGGCCAGTGGCAGCTGGCTCACGGCGCACCGGACACGCTCGTCCACCGCCGCCAAGAGCGCCGCATTGCTTCCACCCGTTCCACCACTGCCGAACGCCGCGATCGCATCCGGGTCTACGTCGACGCGCGCCGTGAGGTACGTGACGGCGTTAACCAGGTCCTGGACCTGCCGGCGGATCGACAGGATCCGGGCCCCCTCGGATCCGCCGGTCCCTCGGTAGTCGAGTACCAGCACCCCGAAACCTGCGTCCGTCAGTGCACCGTGATAGCGGAGATAGTGGTCTGAATCCTTCCATCCACGCCATCCGGGACTATGGACGATCGCTCGCAACCCGCCATCACCATGATCAGGGGTCCGCCACAACGCCGAGACCTTTTCACCCTCACTGTAGAAGACGACCTCTTCGGTGAGCACCTAGGTTCTCCACGTTCTTGTCGGCGACCAGTTCAATATGGCTTTGCCTCTTTCGCTCGACAAGCCGGATCGAGTGCCGGTCAGGTTCTGCGCCATGGTGCCGATGGGAGGAAACTCCCGGGGCAACACGACCGAAAGTGGCTCGGCCACGCTCGAATCATCAGCTGCAAGGAACATCGCCTCGTACATCAACCCCGGTACTTCGATCGCGCGTATGACGGCCTCGGCGGCATCTCGAACATCCACGTACGCGTAATGGTGAAGTCCTCTTGGCTCCGTTCCTCCATCCTGTCGGAACTCGTCCAGTTCCTCGGGTGTAATAATCCTCGAGAAGCGCAGAACCGCTACTTCCATCGATCCTCGTAGATAGAAAGACCGAGCTATAGCCTCTCCCACCACCTTGCTCAAGCCATAGGCGTCCTCGGGCTCGATGGGATGATTGTCGTCATAGGGTAAGTAGCGCGGCAGTCGCTCTCGTCTCCCCCAATCTGTCCCTAGGATGGCCGTGCTGCTGGTAAAGACGACCCTCCTCACACCTTGACGAGCACATGCTTCAAATACCGAGAACGTCCCGATCGCGTTGACCCTGAACGTCTCGTGCTCATCTACCAGCCCGGGGCGCCTGATCCCCGCAAGGTGAACCACGACATCGGCGCCGGCGAATGCCGACATCAGCTCCTCGACCTCGGTGACATCACCGAGGATCAGTTCTATAGAGCTATCCGATGACGACTCTCGATCGATGCCGATCAGGTCCCACGCCGGTCGGGTCAGTCGGACCTCGTTGACCACGAAGCGACCCAGCATCCCCGTCGCCCCGGTCACGACGATCTTCAAGTGTTCACCTTCTATCAGGCGGCGGCTACGGCGCGGAAACCGATGATGGAGGCCGGAGTGATGGAGATCTCTTCCCTCCACGCCTCCTGTGACTCGAACCTACGGTCAGGGATTTTGAAGGTTCGGACCGGGAACGCTTGTTCATCTCCTGTGAACGGGAACGGATCCATCTCTACAGTCAGAGGATCGAGCCGCCGAACCTGGATCCTGACTCCTTCCTCCGAGCTCTCGAGAGGAACCGGCCCCAGGACCGTCTCACTACGTCCGTGACAGAAGCAGATACCAAGTCGGTCCCACGCCTGCAACAGCCTGTAGTCGTGCCACATGTCATCTCGCACGATCCTTAACCGTTCCATGGTCGAGCGCTGGAAATCTTCTTGACGTTCCACGAACTCGCGTTTGTACGGCTCGAGTTCATCCAGCTCAGGGATCCGTTCGCCATCCACGCCGTAGCGTCCCAGGTAGAGCCCCGTTGCGTGAAGACTGACCAGCAACGCGGCGCGCATCGTCGCAGCGTTGTTCAGGAACTCCACACCATTGCCATAGAAGAC
>JBOGXG010000137.1:0-5305 GCA_050694195.1 Actinomycetota bacterium
GCGAGGGGCTCGGCGATGGACTTGGGCTGGGCGAGGGGCTCGGCGACGCGCTCGGGGACGGCGAGGGGCTCGGCGACGAACCGCCGGACGGGCTGGGCGACGAACCGCCGGACGGGCTCGGCGACGCGCTCGGCGACGGTGACGGCGCGGCCGTGACGTCGACCGTCGCGTCGGCCGCGGCCCCCACGTTACCGACGCCGTCGCCGGCCCTCACGTTGAAGGTCCACGTTCCGGGGGTGCCGGCGGTGAACGTCGCCGGGCTCGTGCACGGCGCGTAATTCAGCGAACCATCCGACGTGAACGAGCACTCGTACGTCGCGGCGGGGTCGTCCGAGGTGAAGGAGTACTGAACCGACCCCACCTCGACCGGGGACGAGGGACCGCTCGTGATGGCGGCAACCGGACCGGTCGTGTCGTAGTCGTAGGTATCGGTTTGCACCGCATCGTTGCCGCTCGGGTCGGTCGCCCTGACGCGGAATAGATAGGTCGCGTCGGGCTCGCCCGCCAGGTCGTAGGTCGCGTCGCCGGTGTCGCACGATGTCCACGGCGAGATCACATCCGGCCCCCGCGTCAGCTCACATTCGAGCGAAGCATCCGGCGACGACGAGAACGTCCACGTCGGTGAGGCATCGTTGCCCGGATCGTTAGGACGGGAGTCGATGGTCAGTGGGGGAGCCGCACTGTCGATGGTGAAGGCACGCGCCGCGGGACTCGCATCGGCGTTCCCCGCCGTATCCACGGCCCGCACCTCGAACGTGTGGGGACCATCGCCCAGAGAGTTGTAGTCCTGCGGCGACGCGCACGCCCCGAATCCGGATCCATCGAGGTCGCACTCGAACGTCGCACCCGGATCGTCCGACGAGAACGAGAAGCTGACGTTCGAACCGACGACGGTCCCCGATGGCCCCGCGTCGATCGTCGTCTCAGGAGCGGCCGAGTCGTAAACGTAGTTCGCGCTCTCGGTCGTCGACAGGTTCCCCGCACGGTCGGTCTGACGTACGACGAGGGTGTAGGTGCCGTCGCCGTTGGTGAGTGGAACGGGATCGTCGCTCGCGCACGGCGCGTAGGGAACGACCTCGACACCCTCGAACTCGAGCTTGCACTCGAAGGTCGCGCCGCCCTCGCCCGTGAACGACCACGCGGGGGCGTTGTCGTTGCCCGGGCTCGGCGCGGGCGAGGTCACCGTCGGAGCCTCGGGCGCGACGGTGTCGAGGTCGTAGTCGTCGCGGGCGACGACCGAGACGTTCCCCGCGGCATCGGTTTGACGAACGGAGAAGGTATAGAGCCCGTCGCCGTCGACCAGCGAATAGCTGCGGGACGTGTCACAAGCCGTGAAGTTTTCGATAACGAGGCTTTCCTTCTCAAGCCTGCACTCCAACGTTGCGCCGGCCTCGCCGGTGAAGTCCCACGTCACGTCGACACTGTTCCCCGGATCGGGCGTCGGTCCGGTGATGTTCGGCGCCGCGGGTGCCTCGGTGTCGACGACGAAACTGCGGGCCGCGGGAGTCGGATCGGCGTTCCCGACGTCGTCGATCGCCCTCACCTCGAAGGTGTGGCTCCCGTCCGACAGCGATGGGTAATCCTGCGGCGAGGTACATGCCGAATAGGAGCCGCCGTCAAGCCGGCACTCGAACGTGACGGGAGTTTCGGTCGAGGAGAAGGTGAATCCGACGTCGGTCGATCCGATCGTCCCCGACGGTCCCGAGTCGATGGTGGTCTCGGGCGGCGTTGCATCGAGATCGTAGTCGTCGGACGCGAGCGCAGAGGTATTACCGGCCGGGTCGATCTGCCGGACGCTGAACGTGTAGAAGCCGTCGCCGTCGACGAGCGTGGGACTGGAGGGACTCGTGCAGGCCGTCCAATCGGATACGAGTGCGGCCCCCTTCTCGAGCCGGCACTCGAACGTCGCCTGAGGCTCTCCGCTGAAATCCCAGGTCGGCGTGACGAAACGATCCCTGTTCGGGACCGGGCCGTTCAGCGTGGGGGCCGCGGGAGCGGCGGTATCGAGCGTGTAGTCGTCGGTCGTCGCCGATGAGGGGTTGCCGCCTGAATCGATCTGGCGCGCCGAGAACGTGTAGGTGCCGTCCCCGTCGACGAGCGTCGGGTTGTGCGGATCGGTGCACGCCGTCCAGTCCGAGATCAGCGCGCCGTCCTTCTCCAAGCGGCACTCGAATGTGGCACCGGGCTCGCCGGTGATCGTCCAGGTCGGAGTCGTGTCGTCGTCCGGATCCTGCGCCGGCCCGGTGACCGACGGTCCGGGAGGGCTGGAGGTGTCGATCTGGAAGTTGCGTTGAGCCGGCGCCACCTCGATATTGCCGGCGGCATCCGTCGCGCGCACCTCGAAGGTGTGCGGACCGTCGACGAGGCCGGTGTAAGCCTGCGGCGAGGTACAGGAGGAGAACGGGGCCGCGTCGAGGCTGCACTCGAACGTCGCGGAGCCTTCGGTCGCCGAGAACGCGAAGGTCACGTCCGGTGTCGACACGGTGCCCGATGGTCCCGAAGTGATCGTCGTGTCCGGTGCCGTGGTGTCCAGCGTGTAGCTCTCCACCGACGAGACGGAGGTGTTGCCGGCGGCGTCGCGATGCCGGACCGAGAAGGAGTAGACGCCGTCGCCGTTCAGCAAGCCGTAAGCCTGCGGGCTGGTACACGATGCCCAATCCGAGATCAGGACCGCTCCTTTCATAAGACGGCACTCGTAGGTCCCGCCGGCCTCCCCGCCGAAGCTCCACCCGGGGCCGGTGTCGCTACCCGGATCGGGGGCCGGACCCGTCACCGTCGGCGACGCAGGAGCCGTCGTATCGATCGTCGTCGTCGTGTCGGCGGATGCCGGCGCGGGTTCGTAGTTGGCGTCCGCGTCCCAGGCGCGCGTGTAGAACCGATAATCGCCGTCGCCTTGCGTGGCGTTGTACGTGAACGACGGAGTCGCCGGGGTCGAGTCGGTGGTGACGAGGACGAAAGACGCATCGGAGGGACCTCGCGCCCAGAGCTCGACCCGGTCCAGGCCGGACCCTCCGGTGTCCGAGGCCGTGTAGCCAACGGCAACGGTGGTCGAGTTCGAGAGCGCGGGACTCGCTGCGCTCGACACCGGAGGCTCGCTGTCGCCGAGGGGAAGCGTCAGCGTGGCCGGATACGTAGTCGTGTCGTAGGCGAATTGGGCTGCGTCTCTATGACCTGTAAGTGTGACCAGCTTCAACTCGATATACCTGCCGGCCGCGATCGTCGTCGACAGCGGGATGTTCATCGTGATCCACTCGAACGGACAAGGAGGAGAACCCGGAAGGCCGCTGTACGACTTCGTCGCCGTTCCGAGAAGCGTGCCGGTACCGGTTCCCGCTGAGGCCTTCTCTCTTAGGTACGCCCTGACGCTTCCGGAGCCGTCGCACGAGTCCTTGTTCGCGACCGCGACCCGGATCACCGCGTCCCCCTCGAGACGCGTGCTCGTCGCGAAGGGATGCACCCAGTTGACCATGTACTGGGTGTTGGTCGTCGTATGTGGAGCACTCCCCTCGGAGACGTAGCGGCCGGGGCGACCGGTGAAGTGGTTGGTGGAGTACTGGTAAAGCGTCGTCGCGGTCGGCGCAGAGGTGTTCATGTCCATGTTCGACTGCGCGGTGGTGTTGCCCACCGGGGGGGTCGGCCGGTTGTGGAGGTAGAGGATGAGGTCGGCCGCGGACGCGCTGCCGGCGATGAAAAGCATCGGAACGATCAGAGATAGACAGACGGCCGCGGCACTCCACGAGAGGGTCCGTCTGTGACGTCGACGCGGTCGCGGGCGGGCGGGGATAAAGGCCGAGAGGGCGGCGGCGGCTCGAAGGGCGCGCAGAACGAAGCCGGCCATGCGTAGGCACAGCGCGGCGGGGAGCCCCAACACGAGGGCGGGGATGGTTTGCCTGCGGTGTCTCACCTGTCTCTCCCCCGAGGCGCCCGTCCGAGATACGCCTCATAAGGGACATCGGTACGGAAGAACCCCTGGTTGAGCCACCGGAGGGAGGTTCTCCAAGCAGACCGAGCAGGCCGGAAGTGTCGCACCCCTCCCTACCCTGTACCTAAGAAGGAGGGGATGCCCCATGAAAGCAACAGTCAGTCTCGACCACGAGCTCCTCGCCGTGGAAGGCGAACACACGGTTCACGCCATGCTGGAGCTCGTCGCTCCCGCCCAGGAGGGCGCGGCCGGCCGACCGGCGCTAAACCTCGCGCTGGTGATCGACCGCTCCGGCTCGATGGCCGGGCCCAAACTGGACCAGACCAAGGCGGCCGCCGAGTACCTCGTCCGGCGGCTCGGCCCCCAGGACCGTCTCGCCCTCGTGACCTACGACGACGAGATCGAGCTCCGTGCCTCGCTCGGGGTCTGCGATCACGAGACGCTGATCGCGCACATAAGAAGCATCTGGCCGGGAGGCTCGACGAACCTATCGGGAGGGTGGCTAAAGGGGGTCGAGGAACTGCGCCGCGCCGACGGCGATGGGGTGCGCAAGGTACTGCTTCTCACCGACGGGCTCGCGAACCACGGGATCACGGATGCCCCGTCGCTGGAGGGGATGGCGACGAAGGTGCGCGGTACCGGCGTCGGCACGACGACGATCGGGTACGGCGCCGGGTTCAACGAGGAGCTCCTCACCGCGATGGCCGACGCGGGAGGTGGCAACGCACACTACGCGGCGTCACCGGAAGACGCGCCCGGCATCTTCGCTCAGGAGTTCACCGACCTCGCGGATCTGGTGGCGCAGAACCTCAGCGTCGAGATCAGGCCGACCGAAGACGTGAAGGTCCTCGGGATCCTCAACGAATATCCCGCGACGTCGGTCGGCGGCGGCGTACAGCTGGCCCTCGGCGACGTCTACGGAGAAGAGAACCGGCGCGTCGTCTTCGAGCTCAACATCCCGGAGATGGCGAAGCTGGGGGTGTGCAAGGTTGCCGACGTAGTCATCCGTTACGTCTCCACTGGGGCCGAGGTCAGCGCGCACGAGTTGACCGTGCCGCTCGTGATCAACATGGTCGCCGCGGGAGAAGCAGCCGGTGCGCTCCCCAACCAGGATGTGGTCGAAGAGGTGTTGATCCTGAAGGCGGCGCGGGCTCAGAAGGAGGCCCGCGAGCGAGCCGACCACGGTGACTACGAGGGGGCCCAGATGCTCTTGAGAACATCCGCAGAGGAACTGCGCGCCGTCGCTCCGAACTCGACGCGCGCCGATGAGCTTCTCGAGGAAGCAAAGACGCTGGAGGGACACGCGGCGCTCGCGTCTCCCGATAACTACGGCGCCCAGTCGTCGAAGGAGTTCCACTACAACGCGCGGCGCATGCACCAGTC
>JBOGXG010000138.1:0-3601 GCA_050694195.1 Actinomycetota bacterium
TCTACCGACGGCGCCGGCTAGAGCCGGGCGACCCGATCCCCCACGAGGCGATCGCCGGAGGTTGACGTATCGTGCAGATCGATGACTTCCTCGTCTTCGAACCTCAGAGCGATCAGATCGTTCGTCAGGAGATCAGCCACTCCTTCGAGAACGGTAAGCATCCCCAACCGGCGGGACTTCGCGATCTCATCCAAGGAACGACGTCCGTCCACCGCCGCGAGGATCTCCCGCTCCAGACCGTCGAGGGTCCATAAGCTCCGGATGCCTCCCACCCCTGCGGGGGCCGGTCTTGCGAGTGTAGGAACGGCGGCGGCGTAACGCTCGACGACGGGCAGTAGTTCAGCCTTCTCTGCGAGTTCGTCTACGGACATGCCAACGGGGAAGTTCCCCTCCACCCGTTCGCCTTCCTTGAAGAAGAAGTCTCCCGTTCGCCAGCGCATGAGGTCGAGGGCGGCGTTCAGGATCTCGCGCCGGAGCGCCTTCTCGAGTGAGGTGGAGGAGACGAGGCCGGATGAAACGAGCAGGTCCTCCAGGGGCTCGCCGCCGAGCGCGCACATATGAAGGGCCCGTTTCATCTGTTCCTCCGAGAGCGCGCGTCTCGCGACGAGGTCACGGCCGTAACCCGCTTGCACGCGCCCAGATCGCGCGTAAGGGATCGAGCCCTTCACGAAAGCTATGGAACCGGAGGTTGCGGATCCGCGGACCTGCAGGACGCCGTCCGACTCCGCGTTACGGATGAGCCGACATATGTCGAGCAGCGACAGTTCATCGAGTCGACCCTTGTACATCGGTCCACTCCTTGGTTGGGGAAGTCGTATAAGGATGCCATAAGAACGCGAAAAACGTGGGGGCTGTTTACCCGGGCAGTAAGCCGCAAGACGGACAAACCGCTCGCACCATCCCGAGGAAAGGCAAGTTTTAGGCAGAAGTCTGCCAGTTACCTCTTCGTGCGCGCTGCGTAGTACAGGGCATGAGGCTGCGCCGAACAAGCAGATCGTCGGTGGTGGATGTCGCGGATCTCCGCGCTGAGTTGGAGAACGACGTCGCGACATCTCGTCCGATAAAGGCATTCGTCGATGTTCCATCTTCGGACGAGGGAGACGCGTCGGTGATCCGCCGCCTGTCGGCACGTTTCCCCATCACCGCTCCTTTCGGGAACTCATAAGGGGGAGTTCCCGAACCGGCGCGGCGAGCGCGCCCCACTCCCGCTCGCCGCGCCGCTCTCTTCATCGCCCATGGGGTACCTTGCTCAATCTCAACGGCCAAGGACCTCATGGGAACCAAACTCAACGACGCAGCAAACACGCTCAACGATAGGCCCGTCCTCACCGCAGCAGCAGGGGCCCTCTGCATCGCCTCTTCCGGTGTTCTGGTGCGATTGGCCGAGACGACCCCGGTCACCGTCGCCTTCTATCGTTGTTTCTACGCGCTTCCCTTCCTAGGGGTCCTCGCACTCTTAGAGAAGCGCCGCTTCGGACCACTGTCGGTGCCGGCCCGCAGCTTGGCCTGGATCGCCGGCGTCTTCTTCGCGCTGGACCTCGTGTTCTGGCACAACGCCATCGATGCAGTGGGCGCCGGGCTCGCGACCGTGCTCGGCAACCTGCAGGTCCTCGTCGTCGGTTTCGCGGCGTGGATCCTCCTAGGCGAGCGTCTCCACAAGGCCCTCTTCATCGCGCTGCCGATCGTCCTCGGAGGAGTCGTGTTGATCTCCGGGATCGTCGGACAGGACGCTTACGGGGACGATCCCGCCCTCGGCGTCATCTATGGAGTCGCAACGTCCCTCGCCTATGCGGTGTTCATCCTCCTTCTGCGACAAGGATCCCTGGACCTCCGGCGGGTCGCCGGTCCTCTGTTCCATGCGACGCTCGTGTCGACCGTGGCGGCTCTCGCTTTCGGAGCGGTGCTCGAACTCGACATCGATCCGGGTTGGCCGGCCCACGGATGGCTACTTCTCCTCGCCCTGACGTCGCAGGTCGCCGGTTGGTTGCTCATCTCGCGCTCGCTGCCACGTCTGCCCGCGGCGGTCACCTCGATAGTGCTGCTCCTTCAGCCCGTCGGCGCGATGGCTCTCGCCGCGATCGCGCTCGGGGAACGCCCCGGAGCGACGCAGTTGGTGGGCGCAGGTCTCATCCTCGCGGGAGTCCTCGTGGCGACGTCGGGCCACGCCCACGAGACGAGAGAGGCACGTATCGCCGCGGTCACCGAACTCTAGGGGTGCATCCGTTAGGGGAGGTATCCCGCTTTTCGGGACGAACCATCTCCTAGTAGGGCTGCCTTCCCTGCAGGAGGGCGCAGTCGCCACGAAAGGGAATGTCATGCGCAAGATCGCGATCTTTGTCCTCACGAGCTTGGTCCTGATGGTTCCCCTGTTCGGGACCCTGCCCGCCCGAGCCACACCGGTGGCCACCGACGAGACGCAGTACGGCGTTCTCGGGCGGATCTTCCCCGATCCCCATGCCTGCCGGCCCGACGGTTCGCCGTGGGCCAAGGGGACGGTCTGCGCGGTGGACTTCATCCAGTACCAGGAGAACATCGACGGGATGAGGTTCCTCGAGGAGACGTTCCCGGACTTCGTCGAGTTCTACACTCTGCACGAGGATTTCGATTGCAACGGCGCACCCGCCCCCTCTCCCAAAGAAGGCTGCGGAGACTTCAGATCGTCCGGCATCCCGCAGACCACCGACGGCGGGGATACGAACGTGCGCGAGAGATTGCCGCTACACATGGTGCGCATAACCGATGAGTCCGTACCCGACGACGACAAGAAGTTCTTCGTGTTCCCGCTGTCGATCCACGGCATCGAGAGGGCCGGAGCCGAAGGTGGCACCCGCGCCGCCGAGGACCTCGCGACCTGGGGGGCCTGCGAAGCGAAGAAGGCGCCCGACTACGTCGACTGCGAGCACGAGGACAACGTCGCTCCGCACCCGCTCCTAGAGGCCACTCCCAAGAAGTCCATCACCGCGGGGAAGGTCCTCAAAGAATCCGCCGTCTACTTCATATGGCCCAACCCCGACGGGTGGCACCGAGGCGACCGGGCGAACGGCGTGGCCTTCTATCAGCGTTACAACGGCAACGGCGTCGACCTCAACCGCGATTGGCCCGAGCAGGGGTGGACACACCTCCCCTACACTCCGTGGTCGGAGCCGGAGTCGCGGGCTTTCGGAAAGGTACTCCCCGCGATCGGACCGAAGGACGCCAACGGGAACGCCAAGTGGGACGGTGGGATCGATCTCCACGGGATGGTCGATGCGAAGGCCTTCTCGTTCACGTTGCTCGGCGGCACGCAGCGCCCGTACGACAAAGACCAGCGCGTGCTCCAGACCGTCAAGGGCGCGTGGGCCGACGCCGAGGCTCGCCTGGCCTACTCTCCGATGATCAAGCCGAACTCGGAACCGGAGTCTGATCCCAGGCAATACGGCGTCCAGTGGGGGACGATCTGGGACACGATCGACTACACCGTGACGGGGGCCTTCGGGAACTGGATCGACTCCCCTATGGGTCTGAACGCGGACGGGATCGACAACGAGATGGCGTTCTCCCATCTCTCCAACTGCGGCGTCGGGTCGTGCTTCGAACCCGACATCGAGCAACTGCACGTCGA
>JBOGXG010000139.1:0-1979 GCA_050694195.1 Actinomycetota bacterium
GTGCTGGCGCAGCTCGAGGTCGTCGGCAGCCTTCTGGTCCTCGGCATCGGTTTCCGACTGCTCGAGATCGCCCCGATCCGCGTCGTGAACCTGGCTCCGGCCCTCGTTATCGGGCCGGCGATCGCCGGCCTCGTCGACGCCATCGTCTAGAGCACGTGAGAGAGGAACGCCTTACAACGAGGATCCTTAGGGTCGTTGAATACCTGGCGCGGGTTCCCGTCCTCGACGATCTTCCCGTCGTCCATGAAGATCAGACGCGTTCCGACCTCGCGAGCGAAACCCATCTCGTGCGTAACGACGACCATCGTCATGCCTTCATCGGCGAGGCGCCTCATCGTGTCGAGAACCTCCTTCACCAGTTCTGGGTCGAGTGCGGAGGTGACCTCGTCGAACAACATCAGTTTCGGCCGCATCGCCAGGGCCCGTGCGATCGCCACACGTTGCTGCTGTCCTCCGGATAACTGTGACGGGTACGAGTCCCCCCTGTGCGCGAGGCCGACGTGCTCCAGTTCCTGCATCGCTCGTTCGTTCGCTTCTTCCTCCGAGAGGTTCAGCACCTTGCGGAGCGCCAGCACGATGTTCCCTTTGGCGGTCCTGTGCGGAAAGAGGTTGTAACCCTGGAACACGATCCCGATGTGCGTCCGCACCTCGTTCAGGTTGGTCCTGATGTCGGTGATGTCCTCACCGTCGAACAACACCCTGCCCTCCGTCGGTTCCTCGAGAAGATTGATGCACCGGAGAAGGGTCGACTTGCCCGACCCCGATGGACCGATCACGACAACTACCTGACCGATCTCGATGTTGATATCGATCCCCTTCAGCACGTGGAGGTCGCCGAACCACTTATGAACGCCCTGTATGCGGATGAGATCCTTCCCGCTATCGACCTCGGCGCGGGCGGTCACGCACCGACCCCCACGAGGCCGCTCCGCAACCGTTTCTCCAAGATGTTGACGATACGGATGGCGGGCAGACAGATGGCGAGGTAGCCGAGGGCGGTGCCGATCAGATAGGTGGCGTTGAAGGTGTTCTCTAACCGGTTGTTGCCGACCGACATCAGGTCGAACTGATTCACGGTCAACCCCAGAAGGATCACCAGCGACGTGTCCTTGATAAGGATCACGAACTCGTTCATCAGCGGGGGGATCACCCTCCTGATCGCTTGGGGAAGGACCGCGTACCGCATCGCCTGCATGTAAGACAGTCCGAGTCCTCGCGCCGCCTCCAGCTGGCCCCTTTCGATCGACTGGATGCCGGCGCGGAAGACCTCTGCCGTGTAGGCACCGGCATTGAGACTGAGTGCGATGACGGCTGCCGTGTACGTGGGGATCGGTTTCTGCAGCCCGATCGGTATCGCGACCCCGATGAAGATCAGCTGCCACGCGAGAGGCGTGCCCCGGAAGAAGTTGATGAAGATACGGGCCGGCGCACGGACGACGGCCCGTTTGGAGATGGCGAAGACAGCGAGGATGAGTCCGAGCACGATCCCGAAGAACTCTCCCGAGAGGGCGAGTATCAACGTGTTCTTGGCGCCTTTGACGAAGGCCGGGAAGGCGTCGACCAGGACCTCGAAGCGCATGTAGTTGATCGCGAAGAGCTCGACGTTACCCTCACTGAACCACAGGGCGAGGGCACCGAAGAGCACTGCCTGGCTGCCCAGGACCGCGGCGGCGACCGCCTGCTCGCGCGCCACCTTCGTCGGCATCCGTCGGTAGGTTCCCCACCCGAGAGCCATGGCTGCGACCCCCCCGATAAGGCCGAAGAGGTTGACGCCCGTGAACTCGTTGGACTTGAACCCGCGGATCAGATCCTCGACGGGTGTGAGGCCGTTAAGCATCAGGACGACCGTCGAACCCACGACGACGAGCCCAAGCGCAAAGGCACCTAAGGCAAGTAGGAAGAGCGAGGATCGATTGCTTTCGCCCATCCACCAGGACAGATTCCTCTGTGGAGGGGTCGAAGCTTGGACTGCCATGGGG
>JBOGXG010000140.1:0-24776 GCA_050694195.1 Actinomycetota bacterium
GTCCTGATCGGAATCGTCGGCGGCGGAGCGGCGTGGGTCTTGACGCGTGCGGTGTACGGAGCGGAGGACGCGTTCAAGAAACTCCCGATCCATTGGTTGTGGTGGCCTGCGATCGGAGGTCTCGCGATCGGGATCGGTGGCTTGATCGAACCCCGCGCCCTCGGGGTCGGTTACGAGGTGATCGCAGGCGAGATCGCCGGCAGCATCGCGCTGAGTGGACTGGTCACGATATTCATCGTCAAGCTCGTGATCTGGGCGCTGGCGCTGGGCTCGGGAACGAGCGGCGGGATCCTCGCGCCGATCCTGATCATGGGGGCTGCCGTGGGGGGTCTGATGACTCCGATCCTTCCGGGAGGTTCTGCGGGGGCGTGGGCTCTCCTCGGTATGGGGGCCACGCTTGCGGGAGTGACTCGGTCGCCTCTGACCGCGATCGTCTTCGCCTTCGAGCTGACCCACGATGTGGAGATGTTGCTGCCGCTCCTGCTCGCGTGCACACTGGCTCACCTCGTGAGCGTCCTGACACTCAAGCGCTCGATCCTTACGGAGAAGGTCGCCAGGCGTGGCTTCCATGTGCTGCGGGAGTACTCGGTGGGAGCACTCGACGCCCTGTTCGTTCGCGATGTCATGACGACCACCGCCTTGACCATCGCCCCGGATCATCCTCTGGAGCACGTCTACCGGACACTTGAGAGCAACTCTGACCTCCGTCATCAGCGGCTTCTTCCGGTGGTGGCGGGTGAATCGCTTGTCGGCGTGCTGCCTTGGACGGATGTCTTGGAGAGGGCTGCGAGAGGTCGGCTCGAAGGCACGGTCCAGGAGGTCATGCGCAGCGACGTCGTCGTCGCCCATCCCGACGAAAACCTGCGCGATGTTGCCGAACGGATGACCGCGATGCGGGTCGGCGTCTTGCCGGTCCTACAGCGTGGATCGGCAGGTTCGCTGCAAGGACTCGTTACCCAGTTCGATCTACTTGCCGCTCGCGAAAGGGTGCTTCAGGAGGAACGGCACCGCGAGCGCGTCATCCGACCCCGGATCCTGTCCCGTGCTCAGCCGCCCGCCCCAGGGGCAAGCATCGACAGTGACTGAGGAGGCGCCGCTCGGTTACGGGGCTCCGCCTGATGTGCAACGGGTGTTCAAGATGATGTTGACGGCGACTGGACCGAGCATTCCTGCGTCGTCGACCTGCGGGTCAGGCGGCCCGCTGGGCGGCTTCGATGCGGCGGTCGGGCACTAGCCACATCAGCGCGACGAAGACGTAGAACGCGAGCGAGAGCCACCTCGCTGGGAAGGCCAAACCAACGCCGGCGGCATACAGAAGCGGCGATACCTTGCCCTTCACGTCGCGGCCGATCATCTCCGCCAGCGACGACCCATCACCTTGGCTACGGACGATCAGGCGCTGGAGGATGTAGTAGGCGTTTGCCGCGCAGAGGGACACGACGCCGTAGGCGAGGACGGGGAGAGGGGCGAAGTCGTTCTCCCCCATCCACGCGGTAGCGAACGGGAACAGGGACAGCCAGAACAGCAGGTGCAGGTTGGCCCACAGCATCGCTCCGGTGACGTGATCAACCGTCGTCAACATGTGGTGGTGGTTATTCCAATAGATACCGAGGTTCACGAAGCTCAGGACGTACGCGAGGAAGATCGGCACGATCGGCTCGATGGCATCCAGGGTCACGCCATGAGGGACCCCGAGCTCGAGGACCATGATCGTGATCAGGATCGCTATGACGCCGTCGCTGAACGCCTCCAGTCGGTTGGAGCTCACGGGTTCAGATTATGACGCCGCTGGTGGATCCTGAGAGGATGGTTGACACACCAACCGCCCGGGGGCGCGGGTGAGAAGACGCGTGACACGGACCGCGGCAGGTAGCGTGACGCCCGGCGCGTCGATGCATCACCCCACGGGTAGGAGCTCCCACGGATCATGCTGCCGGTCTTTGATCTGATCGGAACCTTCGTCTTCGCGTCCAGCGGGGGGTTCGTTGCGCGTCAGGCTCGTCTGGATCTCTTCGGCGCGTTCGTGCTATCCCTGGCCGCGGGAACCGCCGGCGGAGTGATCCGCGACGTCTTGGTGGGGTTCACCCCGCCGGTAGCGTTGACTGAGTGGCGCTACCCCCTCGCGGCAGCGTGCGCAACGGCCGCGGTGGCAGTCAAGGGTGAGTTCCTCGAAACTCGTCTGAAGCATCCGATCACGATGCTCGATGCGTTGGGCCTAGGTCTCTTCGCCACAACCGGTACGTGGCGCGCGCTCGATGCCTCGCTCCCGATCGTGACGGCTCTCTTCGTGGGAGTGGTTACGGCGGTGGGTGGTGGAGTGGTCCGCGACATGCTCGTAGCCCGCGTGCCGGTGGTCCTCCATCGCGAGATCTACGCCCTTGCCGCGGCTGCAGGCTCCGGCCTCGTCATAGTCGCGGATGTGATGGAGATGAACCGAGCTATCGCCGGCGTCGTCGCGGTCGCGATCACTGCTTGCCTGCGCCTCATCGCGGCATACAAACGATGGAACGTGCCGAAGATATGACGCGGCCACCTCACGCGCGCTCTCATGATCCCGACAGCACGGCGGCGATGGCGGCTTCCAGCTCGCCGCCGACGTTCTCGATAAGGCGATGCCTACCCTCTTCGACGATCGGTTCGCCGGCGACAACGACGGTCGTCACGTCGGCATCGGTCGCGGCGAAGACCACGTGTGAAAGAACGTCTCCGACCCGTGCCCCCGCTGTACGTGGAGTGTCGAGAGCGATGGTGACGAGATCGGCCGGCCCCCCCGGCGCGATCCGGCCCCCCTGCCAACCGATCGAGGCCGACCCGGCCGATGTCAACGCATCCAATAGCTCCTCCACCCGGAAGTGCCCGCGCCGCCCACTGATGAGCCGCTCGTCCAGCTCTATCGCCCGCGCCTCCTCGAACAGGTCGATGACAACGTGGGCGTCACTCCCCACACACAGAGGCGATCCTGCCCGTGCCAGCCGCACCGCCGGTCCGATCCCGTCGGCGAGATCGCGCTCGGTCGTACAGCACATGCTTATCGTGGTTCCCGTCGATCCCAGTATCTCGATGTCGATGTCTGTGAGATGCGTCGCGTGCACGGCCGTCGTCTGTTCGCTCCAAACCCCCTCCGCGTCCATCACCTGCGTGGGCGTGAGCCCGTGGGCCGCCAGGCACTCCTCGTTCTCGGCAGTCTGTTCCGACAGATGCAAGTGCAATGGCAAACCGCGATCGTCGGCAAACTCATAGATGGGACGCAGCGCGTGACGAGGGACAGCGCGCACGCTGTGGATCGCCGCTCCGATCTTCGTCAGGGGGCCGGGAGCTAGAGCTTGGACGCGCTGCGCCCATCCCTCGAAGCTCCCGTCGTCGAAGCGTTGCCGTACGCCTTGGAGGGGCGCTCCGACGATGTCCGCTTGCAGGTAGCAGGCATCTAACAGCGTGATACGGATGCCGGCATCGTTCGCGGCACGCACGACCGCCTCGCCCATCGCGTTGGCATCTCGATACGGTTTCCCACCCCGATCGTGATGCAGGTAATGGAACTCCCCCACGGAGGTGATCCCCGCCAGGGCCATCTCTGCGTAGGTAGCTCGAGCCAGGCGATAGAGCGAATCGGGATCGAGCTGAGCCGCAACCCGAAACATCGTGTCGCGCCACGCCCAGAAATCCGCGACGCCGCTCTGTGCCTGGCCGCGGATCGCCCTGTGGAAGACATGAGAGTGAGTGTTCGCGAGCCCTGGGAGGGTCAGGCCTGGAAGGCGCACGGCGTCCGTTGGAGCCGGCGCGCCGGGGGTCACTCTCGCGAACTCACCTCCGCCGGTCTCGATGAGCACGTCCGAGAACACCGAGGTGCCTCCCATCCACGCGAGCTCTGCGTGGAAGGTCCGGCTCTTCACGAGACCTTCTCCACGACGGGAACGCCGTCTTTGATGACGGCTGCGATGCTTGCTCTCACCGGCCGGCTGTCCGTCACAGGGACATTGTGAGGGTCGCGCTGCGATCTTGTATCCAGCTCTAGGTAACGAAAGAAGCCCCCGGGAGCCCCGGGGGCTTCTTTTTCTTTCGATGGTCCGTCAACCGAGGAACGCCTCGGCCGGCGCGGCAACCACCGTGCGTCCCCCGCGAGCCTGCCGAACAGGATCGACGAGCGGGTCTTCCGAGGCGCGTTCGAAGGACAAGATCTCGTAGGACGTCCGGCCCGCGGGCGACTCCACGTGGACGCTGTCGCCCTTGCTGCGGCCGAGGATGGCGGCACCTAACGGAGACGACACCGAGACCCAGTCGCTGCGTGCTCGAACCTTTCCGTCGACGAGCACATACCGGTCGATCGCCCCGTCGGCATCTCGGATCGTGACCGTGTCCCCTACCTCGATCGCGTCGGTGTCGAATGGCTCCTCGTCGATCAACACAGCATCGCGGAGCGCGTCGGCGATGTCGCTGCGCTCCCGCATCAACTGGGCGGTCAAAGCGGTGGCCTCGGCGCTGTCGTCCGCCAGCCGCTGCGGATCCAGCGCTTCGATACGCGCGTCCAGATCGGCCAAGCGCGACTCCATCGATGCCTTCATGGGCCCTGTCATATGTGTGACTTGCATCGCGACTCCTCGTTTCTGCGTCTTACGGGTGAACGTGGCTCCCCCGGCGGTGCCTGTTACGTGATCCCTAGGGGGTGAGGATCAACCTGGGCCGGTCCCGGACGAGCGGGGCTATCTCCAACTCCTCGAACATCAGGTGGCCTCGAAGCGATGCCCCGAGCCCGTGGATGACGCTGAGGTCGGCGCGGCCTGCTTCGGCGTCATGGACGAGCGCAGTTATCAACGACGAGATCTCGATGTGCTCCTCGACCGCGCGCAGCACTACTCCAGGTGTCGGTCGCAGGGACCGGAAGATCCATTCCTCTTCGTCCCTGAAAAGGCCCAGCCCGGTCGTGTTGAAGAACTCCAAGAACCGGCTCACGACCTGGTGCGCGTCCTGCTCGGTTGCCTGACTAAGGGCGTGTGCCTGGGTGGATGCGGCGAACCGGCGGTCCACCAGACCCTCCCACGAACGACCGCACCACGGTCGGGTGACTGCCTCCATCTGCTCGAGTGGCTCGGACATCCCTACGACACCTCATCTCTGCTATCGGCCGTCCCCACGAACGGCCTCCTCCGGCTCCGAAAAGCCTCAGCCATTCATAGCAATAGCTTGCTCGCAGGACCAGTTATGATAAGCATTGCTAATGGCATCCCGCCCTGCGCCCTCCGCTTTCGTTCCTTCCGGCATCGGCGATCTCGACGAGATCCTCGGGGGGGTCCTGACGGGCGACAACGTCGTGTGGGTCACCGACGAGCACGACCTGTTCGTCCGGGTGGAGCGGTCGTTCCTCGGCGCCCCGGCCCCCACGGAAGGTGCCCCGGTCGCCAAGCCAAAAGCCCTCCACGTGACGGCTCGCGAGACGGAGGCCCGCGCGCGGACGAGCCTCGGCGAGGACATCACGGTGATCGACGCGCGGCCCGGCTCTCACTTCTCGGACCCCGTCGTGCTCGAGCAAACGATCGTCGCCACCGTCAAGGGTGGGGCGAGGCGGGTGGTCATCGATGGGCTTGCGCCGTTCGCCACTCAATGGGGACCGGAGAGGGCCGTCGCCTTCTTCAAACGCGTTTGTCCTCGCCTCTTCGATCTAGGAGCGATCGCTTACTGGCGTGTCAGCCGAACGAAACTCGGCAACTCGGCCATCGACGAGATCAGAAAAGTGACCCAGTGCGTGTTCGAGTTGAGCAACACACAACTGCGCATCATCAAGGCCGAGGGCCACTCGTCTCTGGTTCAGGGACGACTGTTCAGGGTGTCCGTCGACGACGACGGGATCCACCTACGCGCGGAAAGGGCTCTCGGTCGTCTCGCTGAGGGGCTTCGCACACTGCGAGCCGAACGGAGTCTCAGCCAAGCCGACATCGCCCGGCTGGCCGATGTATCTGCCAGTTCGATCTCCCAAGCCGAAGGCGGGCGGCGCGGGCTCTCGTTGGACACGCTTCTGACCCTGACGAGCAACCTCGGCATAGGGCTGGACTCGCTCCTGGAGAACGAGGATCGGCCCGACTATCTGCTGGCGCGAAGGGATCGTGGAACGGAACTCGGTGACAGCAGGTTCCTGCTCGACGACCCGGGGGCCGGGATGCGCGTCTATCTCGTGAACCTCGATCCCGGAGAGGTGGGAACACCTCCCGTCAAACACAAGGGAAGCGAGTTGGTACTGGTCGCCCGCGGGCTCGTGATCGTCGACCTCGGCGATTCATCACCCGCGATGCGTGCGGGGGACGCCATCCTGGCGGCGCGGGTCCCGATCGTCAGCTGGCGCAATCTGTCCCCCGATGCCTCCTACCTGTTCTGGATCCTCCGCGACTGACGGCCCGGCCGTAGGTGCCGATCCGTCCCGAGGGAACCGAACGTCAAGCGGCGTCGGCATCGTCCGGGTACGGCCTCGCCGAGGAGGAACCGACCTCCAGCTCGGGCAGGAACCAGCGACGTGGTGCGATCAGGTCATTCATCTCCTCCGGCCCCCACGTCCCCTGGCGGTACCCAACGACCGGGGGCGGCTCTGCGAGAACATCGTCGACGAGGTCCCAGGTCCGCTCGATCCCGTCGGGGCGCGTGAACAGCGTCCTGTCACCGATGAGGGCGTCGTGGATCAGGCGCTCGTACGCCTCGACCAGTTTGGAGCCGAACGAACTCCCGTAACAGAAGTCCATGCGAGCCGGACCCAACTGGACCGAGGGACCGGGAGCCTTGGCGAGGAAATGCAGGGACACGCTCTCCTTCTGTCCGAGCTCGATGGCGAGGTGGTTCCGCTCGCCGGGGACCGTTCCGCCGGAAAAGATGGACGTCGGGGGGGTCCGGAAGGCAAGCGTGATCGTCTGGCGACTTTGAGCGAGCCGTTTGCCCGTCCGAAGGTAGAACGGGACGCCCGCCCACCGCCAGTTGTCGATCAGCACGCGCGCGGCGATGAAGGTTTCGGTATCGGAGTCGGACGCCACGCCGTCGAGGTCGCGGTAGCCGACGAACTGCCCCCGCACCACGTCCGATGTGTGCAGGGGCACCATCGCGTCGAACACCTTGACCCTCTCGTCGATCAAGGCCTTCGGTGCCAGGCTCGCCGGCGGCTCCATGGCCACGACGCTCAGGACCTGGAGGAGATGGGTGACGAGCATGTCTTTGAGCGCGCCGGTGCTCTCGTAGAAGGCGGACCTCGTACCTATGCCCAACTCTTCGGGAACGTCGATCTGCACGTGGTCTATGTGATCGCGATTCCAAACGGGCTCGAACATGCCGTTGGCGAATCGCAATGCAAGGATGTTCTGCACCGATTCCTTACCGAGGAAATGATCGATCCGATAGATCTGTGTCTCGTCTAGCACCTGCGAAACGGTCGACGAGAGATCCCGAAACGAATCACGATCCGACCCGAACGGTTTCTCGTAAACCACCCTCGCACGCTCCGTCAGACCACTCGATCCGAGCGCTTCGGTGATGGTCCCGAAAGCCGACGGCGGCACCGCCAGGTAGAACAGCCGCCGGGCGTTCCCGCCGATCGCAGCTTCCGCTTTCAGGACCGCGTCCCGGACGAGATCGGTCGTCCCCGGAACGAACTCCTGAGATACGAACGACATGCGGCTGGCGAACAAGCTCCACTCGTCTCCGTGTGCGGCGCACTTGCAGAACTGGTCGACGGAGCCACGTGCGAACGTGCGGAACTCATCGTCGCTCATGGTGCTGCGCGAGCTGCCAACGATGGCGAAGCGTTCGGGCAGCAAGCCCTCTTGATAGAGATGGAAGAGGGCGGGGAGCAGCTTGCGACGCGCTAGGTCGCCGTTGCCCCCGAACACAACGATCACGTGGGCTTCCGGGCGCAGGCGACCGTTCACGTCGCGCCGCCCGATGCGACCTTGTCGCCCAGGAGCGACATCACTTCTTCGAACGAGGACGAGAATTTCTCGAGTCCCTCCCTCTCGATGGTCGCGGTCACCTCGTCGTAAGGGACGCCGACGCGCTCCAGGGCTGCGAGCACGGCCCGAGCTTCGGCGACGTCCTCGGCCGAGGATCCCCCGTTCGGGTCACCGTGATCCGCCACCGCCCGGAGCGTTGCCAACGGCATCGTATCGACGGTGCGGGGAGCGATCAGGGCATCGACGTACATCGTGTCGGGGTAGGCGGGATCTTTCACACCCGTGCTCGCCCACAGCGGTCTCTGCACGTTTGCGCCTCGTTCGGCAAGTGACAACCACTTCTCCGAGGAGAAGGTGTCTTCGAAGATCCCGTAAGCCACGCGGGCGTTCGCGATACCGGCCTTGCCCCTGAGCGGTGCGGTCCGGGAGGGATCACCGATCGCTGCGAGGCGCTTATCGACCTCTGTGTCGACGCGCGATACGAAGAACGATGCCACGGAATGCAGGCGTCGAGGATCTCCCCCACCGGCGGCGAAACGTTCGATGCCGTGCACGTAACGTTCGGCGATGTCCCGGTAGCGTTCGAGCGAGAAGATCAGCGTCACGTTGACCGACACGCCTTCGGCGGTCAGCTCCTCGAACGCGATCGCGCCGGCGGTGGTGGCGGGCACCTTAACGAGAAGGTTGTCCCTGTCCACCCGTTTGACCCAATCACGGACCTCCGAGATGGTCGACGCCGCATCGTCGGCGACCCTCGGCGACACCTCTACCGACACGAAACCGTCGGCGCCGCCGGTGGTCTCCCACGCGTGGCGCAGCACGTCACACGCGGCCCGGATGTCGCTGGTCACCAGGTCCGCGTAGATCTCTTCGGCGCCGGCGCCGGTCGCGACGAGCTCCTCCAGCTGGGCGTCGTAGTCCGAGGACTCCGAGATCGCCCGGGCAAGGATGGTCGGGTTCGTCGTGACACCGGTGACCGAATCCTCGGCCACGAGCCGAGCCAGTTCTCCGCTCGAAAGGAGCTCGCGCCGCAGATCGTCGAACCAGATGCTCTGGCCTCTCGCACTGATGCGCTCAAGGATGTTCATCGTCGGCTCCTCTCGTGCGCTCCGACGAACGATCGTCGGAGGGAAGCGGCTATGTGGGTGGCCGAGATGCCGGCAAGATCCCGAAGTTCGGCGGGAGCGCCCGATCCGGGCATGTCCGTGACGGCGATCTTCACGACGCGACCCGGGAGATCGGCAACGGCGTCCAGTACCGCGTCCCCGAGGCCTCCCTCCGGCCAGTGGTCCTCGACGACGAAGACTTGCCCCGTCTCCTGCAGGGCCCGGCGGATCGTCGGAGCATCGAGCGGTTTGATCGAGTAAGCATCGATAACGCGCACCGCCATCCCTTCGTCGGCGAGCAGAGAAGCCGCGCCCAACGCCTCGTGGACGGTGATGCCTGCACCCACGATCGTGGCAACGTCGTCGTCGCTCGCGCGCAAGGTCTTGCTCCCACCGACCGGAAAGGTCTCGTGCGTCGGATAGAGGATCGGCGTGGCCTCCCGTGTGGCCCGCAGGTAGCTGATACCGGAGAGGTCCGCCATCGTCTCCACGAGGCTTGTCGTCGCGTTGCCGTCCGCCGGGTAGAGCACCGTCGAACCGTGTACGACCCGCATCAGTGCGAGATCCTCGAGGGCCATCTGGGAGGGACCGTCCTCGCCGATCGAGACACCGGCGTGCGATCCGATGAGACGCAGGTTCGCCCGGCTGATCGCCGCCATCCTGATGAAGTCCTGTGCCCTCGAGAAGAAGGCGGCGAAGGTTGACGCGAACGCGGTCTTCCCGACGGCTTGCATCCCCACTGCGGCGCCGACCATGGCCTGCTCCGCTATGAAGAGCTGGAAGAAACGATCGGGCGCGGTCTTCAGAACCTCATCGGTATGAGTCGAATTGCCCACCTCGGCGTCCAGAACCACTACCTCGGGCCGAGCACCCGCGAGCGCGGCGAGTGCGACGCCGGCGGCCTTGCGCGTCGCTACGGGCTCGGCGTAAGTGGGCCTTTCGTAGGACCCCCCGACCGCGTCAAGCGATGCCTTCCTGTCGGGCATCGCCGGCGCCACGACGATCGACCGGGACCCTCCGAGCTCCTCGATCGCGCGCTCGGCATCCTCCTCCGAGAGGGCCTTTCCGTGCCAGCCCTCTCGGTCCGAGAGGAAGGAGACGCCGTTGCCCTTCACGGTGCGCGCGATGACCAGGGACGGCATCGGCGCCTCGTTCGCCTCACGGTAGGCCGCGTCTATCGCCTCGACGTCGTGACCATCGATGACTATCGCCTTCCATCCGAACGCCTCGGCTCTGCGCGCGTATGTATCCGTATCCCATCCCAGCATCGTGGGGCCGCGTTGGCCGAGGCGGTTCACGTCGAGGATCCCGATCAGGTTGTCGGCCCGGAGATGCGAAGCATCGGCCATCGCCTCCCATACGGAGCCCTCGACGAACTCTGAATCGCCCATCACGACCCAGATCCTGTTCGCGTTTTCGCTTAATCGAGAGGCCAGGGCCATCCCGAGACCGATCGGGAGGCCCTGGCCGAGTGAGCCCGTTGCAACGTCGACCAGGGGAGTTTCAGGCAGAGGGACCGGGTGACCTTGCAACGGGCTGTGGAGTTTGCGAAAGGTGAGGAGCTCGCGGTCCGTGATCGACCCGAGTGCCTTGAAGATCGAATAGAGCAACGGCGATGCATGGCCCTTCGAGAGGACGACACGATCGTTGGCGGGATGCTTGGGGTCGTTGAGGTCGGAGCGGAGGTGGCCCGCGTACAGCACCGCCATCAGGTGGGCGGCGGACAGGGACGACGTGGGATGCCCGGATCCGGCGGCGGTCGACGCCCGGATGCTGTCCACTGCGAGCTGGGCGGCCAGCTCGTTGTAGCGATCCCGGAGCGGGCTCGACATGGCTCTTGTTCTTTCACCATTCTTCATTGATTTTAGAGTCTAGTACCGACCGCCAGCCACGGCAAGCGGATCTGTAAGAAAAGTCGGATTATCCCGAGGGGCGGTCCCTGCGAGGCCGCGCTCGCCCGCCCTACCTCGACCGGCGGCGTCCCGGCTAGGCGACCGCCTCCACCGACGGAGCGTGCTCCTCGAGGACGGGGCCCGGCCCCCTCACGACCGGGTCGATCGACACCCGCGGTGGCAGCTCGATGACGTCGAGCCGTGACACGAGTGGCCGATGGTTCGCATCGAACTGACGTAGCTGGTCGGCCATGGGCCGGTGAAGCGTGAGTCGCCCTTCGTCCGACGAGCGGGCGATGAAGGCGGCCAGGACCTCGAAGGCCGTCTGTCCCAACGCTCCGATGGATCTGTTCTCGTGAACTCGCACCCCGAGGTCGACCTGACGCACGGCGGCAAGGCCGTGGCGGTTCACCACATCCATCAGGAGACCGATATCCACCCCGTAGCCTGAGAAGAACGGTAGTTCGCGGGCCACTTGCGTGCGGATCGCGTACTCACCCGACAGCGGCTGGATGATCGAAGACAGCTCCGGATGAAGCAGGTTGAGAAGGGGGCGGAGAGCGAGTTCGGTCACTCGCCCTCCGCCTCCTTCGATGTAAGCGCCGTCGCCGATCGCCAGCGGCCGCCGGTAGTAGCCCTTGGTCATGACGAGATCGGGCTCCGCCAGCAACGGAGCGACGAGCCGCGACACGAACGCCGGATCGAAGTCGTGGATGTCGGAATCGATCCACACGACGATGTCCCCGCGAGCAACCCCGAGACTCTTCCAGAGGGCCTCGCCCTTGCCGCCCCGCTGCAGTCGAGGAACGATGTCGTCAACGTGATGAACGGTCGCGTCCATCGCCGCGGCGACGGCGGCCGTCGCATCCGAAGAACCGCTGTCGATCACCACGAGCTCATCGACCAACTCCGGCATCAGCGTCCGGCGCACGGCAGCACAGATCGGCCCGATGGTGGCCTCCTCGTCGAGCGCCGGCAGACAGACGCTCACCGTGGGGCGGCTCCCGCGGTGGTCATGCACTACCCATCGCCTCTTGTTCCTTGCTCGAGGAGGGGGCCGGGATCCTTCCGGCTCTGCCAGATGATCGAGACGAGCACGATCGAAAGCCCTGCTGCGAGCGCGCCGGACACCAGCGCAGCGTCACCCGAACCCGCGAGACGATAGAGCCAGGAGCTGAACGACTGCACCCTGGACACGAGAGGGTCGGCGTTCAGCGAAGACGACGACGCGAAGGACAACTGCCACCAGAAATAGGTGAGGTAGGCGCCGCTGGCCACAAGCAGTGCCCCGCCGGCCACACGGACGTGACGTACCGTCGCTCGCAACCTCAGCGTCAGCGCGCTGCCGGCCGAGGCTGCACCGGCCGACAGGATCACCAACAGCGTCGCGGCTCCGGCCGCGTAGGCCCCGACGGTCGCGAGGACACCAGTCACGCCTCCGCTCGCGCCGGCGGCTCCCACCACTGCCAGGAAGACCGGGAGCGTGCAACCGAGCGCGGTCACACCTTGAGCGACACCGAGCATGAAGAACGAACCGAAGGACCCGTCGGAAGGCCTCGGTCGGAGTCTCGTAGGGAGCGAAACGGATCTTCCGAGCAACATCAGAACGCCCACAACGACGAGGCCGACCCCCACAACGAGCCCGGCACGGGGCAAGACCCGGACCGCCTGCTGCAATCCCAGCGCCAGAGGGATCGAGATCGACGCCAGGGTCATGACGAATCCGGACGCGACGGCGATGCCGCGCGCTAATCCCGCACGAGCCGGTTCACGTCCTCCGATTGCATCCCCACCGATCGACAGCGAGAGATGAGCGACGAGGAGAGGGAAGCCACATGGGTTCAGGATCGCGAGCGCGCCGCCCATGAAAGCGAAGGCCATGTCAGCTCGCCTCCGCCCGTCGCGCATACGGTTCGAGCAGCGCGCCGGCTCCGCGAGCGAGAAGCATGGCGGCGGCGTCCTCGGCAACCTTGCCGGGGGAGCTGCCTTCAGCGCGGGCGTGGATCGCCTCGGAACCATCCTCGGCGAAGGCCGCGGCGTCGAGGTGCAGAGCACCCTCATCCGCGCGTGCGAAGGCCCCCACCGGGAGCGCGCAATCGGCGCCGATCACACGCACGAGGTGACGTTCGGTCTCCCAGCACCGGCGCGCGTCCGGGTCGTTCAGTGATGAGGCGGCTTCGAAGCCTCGGCCCGCAGCGCGGGTCTGGATCGCCAGGAAGCCTTGAGCCGGTGCCGGCAACATCTCGGATGCATCAAGGATCTCGACGTGGTCGGGCGTCAGCGCCAACCGGGTGAGGCCGGCTTGAGCCAACAGGAGGCCGTCGAAGCCCCCCTCCGCCAAGCGGCGCAGTCTCGTGTCGATGTTGCCTCGGATCTCCACGATCTCGTGTCGCGGCCGCGACCTCATGAACTGAGCCCGCCGACGCAAGCTCGACGTGCCGACGCGCGCTCCGGGCCCTAGTGACGGCTCGCGGGTGACCAACACGTCATGGGCAGGTCCTCGCGGCGGGATCGCGGCTACCACGACACCCTCGGGATCGTATGCCGGCAGATCCTTCGCCGAATGCACCGCTATGTCGATGGCGCCCTCGGAGAGGGCCCTGACGATCTCGTCGACGAACAGGCCTTTCACCCCGCCTGCCGACAGCGGGATGCTCTCGCCGGAATCCCCCCGGGTCGACATCGGCACGATCGAACAGACGTAGCCCTTCCGCGTCAGAGCCCGCGCCACACCTTGGGCTTGTGCGAGAGCCAGCGCGGATCGACGTGTGCCGATCCGGAGGGTTCGCTCGCTACCAGATGTCATGGACCGCCTCGGACATCGACTTGCGGATGCCGGTGATGAACGGCGTGTCCTCCTTGGTGAACCGTCGCGCCTCGGCATCTCGGAGCCGTCGGAGACAATCCACGATCTCGGTGAGCTCATCGGCCTCGAAGGCGAGGATCCATTCCCAATCGCCCAAGCCGAACCCACTGACCGTATTCGCCAGGACGTCTGGGAACTCACGACCCATCTCCCCGTGCTCACGGAGAAGGCCGGCGCGCTCGTTCTTGTCGATCAGGTACCACTCGAGAGAACGGACGAACGGATAGATGCACACGTACTTCTTGGGTGCGTCGCCCTTCAGGAACGCGGGGACATGGTCCGGGGCCACCTCTGGAGGGCGGTGCACTCCTGCGAAGGCGTAGGTCTGCTCGAGCGCGCGGCCGAGCACCGTCCTCCGGAAGGAGGCAAGTGCGGTCTGGATCGTGTCCATCGAGTCGGCCACCCACCACATGGCGAGATCCACATCGGGACGGAAACCGACCGCGGAATACACCCCGCGGATCTCGAGATCGGCGAACTCCTTGAGCGCCTTCTCGGCTTCGTGCGCGGCGTCCGCCGGGGATCCGGTGATCTCGGGGCGTGCCTTGAAGCCCGAGTAGTAGACGTATACATCGTCTTTGGTCATGCCACTTCCTCCTTGCTAGATGTGCTGGTGATACGGACATCTGATGCTGGAGCGATCGCTCCTAAGGTCCTGGCCACGGCCGCGAGGGACTCGAGATCGCCGGCGGACGCGGCCCTCCGTGCCTCGGTGATGGCGCCGTGAAGTACGCGCCCGAGCAGTCGACGAACCATCTGCTGTGAGCGGTCGCGTTCGGGGTCGCCGTCGGGGAACGCTCGGCCGAGCTCCTCCTCGGAGATCGAGTCGAGAGCCGAACGCATCCCGTCTATGAGAGGGGCGATGCGACGTCCGGCCGCGGCCTGGCGGTAGCGCGACACCTCTTCCGCGATCAACGGTTCGACGTCCGTCAGCGTTCGGATCCGTTGGGCACTCGTCGTGTGGGAACGCAGGCCGTCGAGATCGATGACGTCGATCCCGCCGACCGCCCTGACCTCGGCCGCCACGTTACGCGGAAGGCCGAGATCGACGGCGACCAACGGTGACCGTCGTGTCGCGGTGACGGCGTCGGCACCGGCTGCATCGAGTAAGGGACGACGCGACGAGGCGCAGAAGAAGACGACGTCCGCCGATGCCAGCTCGCGGGGGAAGGACTCCATGGACACCGCGGTCCCCCGCCCGGCCGCCAATGCCTCGGCGCTCTCGAGCCTGCGGCTCGCGATCACCATCTCCGTCCCCGGCCGGAGGGCGGTTACGACCGACCGGGCTATCTTGCCGGCCCCCACCAGAAGTACCCGCCGGCGGGTGGACACGTCCGCGAGCCCGGCCGCGGCGACCGCCGCGGTGCCGAGCGACGCGCCTGCCTCGCCCACGTCGACCCGGCTGCGCACGGCACGGCTCGCACGGATGGCTGCCTCGAAGAGTCCCAAGAGTTCGTGCCGCGAGGAACCCTGAAGCTCCGCATGCACCGCCTTGATCTGCGCCACGATCTCGGCTTCTCCGAATGCGAGTGAGTCGACTCCGGCAGCGACCCAGAATAGGTGCGCAACCGCGTCGTCGCCGGTATGAAGACCGACGTGGTCCCTCATATCGCTCCAGCAGACGTGGCGGTCCTGTGCGAGGAACCACGCCAGACGCGACGGATCCGCCGGCCCGTCGAAGGAGGCATAGATCTCGGTGCGATTGCAGGTCGAGAGGATCGCCGCATCCTTGATGCCGACCTGGGCTCGCAACCGCTCCAGACTCGATGCGACGTCGTCTCCTATGAAGGACACGCGCTCGAGGACATCGAGCGGCGCTTGCGCGTGGGTGATGGTGGCAAGCCCGAGCGGATTCATAACTCGATCTCCAGTAGACGTTCGACGTCGGCAACGTAGGCACCGAAGGGCGCGACCTCGAGGTAAAGCCTCAGGATCTTCTTGGCCTCGTTGGGTTTCTTCAGACCCATCATGGTGATGAGTCCCTTGACGTAGAGGGCTTCGGGGAGGTCCGGACGAAGCGTGAGGGCCCTCTCGACGGACCTCAGGGCCGGCTTCGTCAGTCCCCCGCGGAAGAGCAACAGGGCGACCCGCGCGTGGGCGTCCGCATTCTCGGGATCCAGCTGGAGGACGGCGAGGTACTCGGTCATCGCTCCTCGGAAGTTCCCTGCGGACAACAGTTCGGCGGCGAGGTCCGAGCGCGCACCGACGTCGTTGGGGCTCCTCCGAACCCGACGAGCGAAGAAGTCGATCGGGTCTTCGCGCTCGGCCGGCTCGACCGCCACGTCCGAAGTCCTCACTTCGTCGGACAGGACCGCGGGCACGCTCGCGAGCGTGGAGGCAAGCACCGCCAGAACGATCATCACGCGGCTCGCCCGAGTGAAGAGCCCCACGGCGACGAGACCTGCACCGGCGACGAGACCCGCGGCGATGTAAAAGACGACGTTCATGCCCCGCTCCCTGCGGTCGTCGTCCAGCGTCTGACGACATAGATCGCCAGAGCGCCTCCGCCGAGGAGCGAGAGCACCGGAACGACCCACGCGACGAGGTTGACGCCCCGGGGCTCGGGCGTCAGCAGGACCGATTCGCCGTAGGCCTCGACGAACGACGCTTTGATCTCGTCGGCAGAGCGTCCCGCGCGCATGCCCTCCTCGATGCGCCCGCGCATCTCCTGAGCCACGTCGGACGTCGAGTCCTTCACCGAGAGGCTCTCGCACACCGGGCAACGGAGCGACGACGCGACCGAGTCGACGCGTTCCTTGAAGCTGCCGGGACCCGAGGGAGCGAAGGCGACCCAAGCGATGGCGCCGAACAGCACTGCGGCACACGCAGCCATCGCGAGAGTTGTCTTGTTCATGCCGTCTCCTCGAGCATCTCGTCGATCTGTTCGGTCATGAGGTCGTAGGTCACCGGTCCGGCGTGTCTGCGCACGACCTCGCCCGATCGGTCGATGAAGAAGGTCTCGGGGATGCCGTAAACACCGAACGCCAGGGCGGTCTTCGCGCGCGGGTCCTCGACTATCGGCCAATCGCCACCGCGCTCGGCCATGAATCCACGCGAGCTAGAAGGATCGTCCTCGAAGGCCACCCCGACGAAAACCACGCCTGCGTCTCGGTACCTGTCCCACGCGGCGGCGAGATCCGGGTGCTCGATGATGCACTCGGTGCACCAAGAGGCCCAGAAATTGACCACGACGATCTGCCCACGGAGATCGCGCGTACTGATCCTTCCTTCCGAGTCGAGACGAGCAAGGTCGAAGGAGGGTGCCTGGCGACCGACGAGCGCGGAGGGTCGCGCGCTCGGATCGCGGCTCAGGCCGAAGGCGAAGAGTGCAAACGCCGAAGCGCTTGCCACCAACAAGAAGAGGAAACGGCGATTCATGTCATCTCCAGAGAAGGTCGGGGGGCAACGCTCCGCCGGCGCGGTGCCCCGGGGATCAAGGTCGTCAAGCCGGCGATGACCATCACGGCCCCGCCGGTCCATATCCAACTGACGCCGGGATTCACGAGGAAGCGGAACGTGGCGGTCTCGCCTCCGCGCTCGACGCCGATCACCGACGCATAGAAGTCTTGGAACGCGCCGTAGCGGATCGAGGGGGTTCCAACCGGCTCGTTGGCGTTGGGGTAGAGGTTTAGCGAGGGATGCACGGCCCCGGTGGCGTCGCCCTCGCGCACCGTGGCGCGGGCGATCAGAACGGTCCGATGCTCCTGCTCGTCCCGCTCGAGCCCCTCGTACGTGATGGTGCGCCCACGGAACTCCGTGCTATCGCCGCGGCCCATGGTCAACTGACGCTCTGCAGAGAAAGACGACGACCAGATGACACCCACCGCGAGGATCGCGAGCCCCATGTGGACGACGAGCGCGCCGTAGCTGCGGCGATTGCGACTCAACGATCTCAGCCCGGCGCGCCAACCTCCCTTGCTTCGCGCACCAGAACGCCACTTGCGAGCGAGCTCGGTCGCGTTGGCGACGAACGCGAACGCAGCGAGGGCGAACCCCACGAGGGCGGCGATGTTGCGCACCCCGACCGCGACCAGTATGAGGAACGTGAGTGTTCCCGCCGCCACCGGCGGGAGCGCAACGCTACGTATCCGCTCCCAGCGACCGCGTCGCCAGGGAAGGAGGGGGCCCGCTCCGAGCAAGAACAGCAAGAGTCCCAGAGCGGGGGCGGAGGTCTGGCGGAAGAACGGAGCTCCGATGCTCACTTTCCGATCCGCGATGGCCTCGACGATCAGCGGGAATATCGTTCCCGCAAGGACGATCGCCGTCAGCGCCAGAAGGATCAGGTTGTTCCCTACGAAGAACGCTTCGCGAGACATCGCAGAGTCGATCCGGCCCCGCGAGCGGAGCTTCGCGGTGCGGAGCGCGATCGCTCCGAAGCCCACCACGATCGTGACCATGAGCAGGCCCAGATACATGGGTCCCACGAGCGACCTGGAGAAAGCATGGATCGAGGAGAGGATGCTGCCTCGAGTGATGAACGACCCGAAGGTAACGAGGACGAAGGTTCCGACCGCCAGCGATGCGTTCCAAACCCGCAACATCCCTCGGCGGTCCTGAAGCATCGCCGAGTGGATGAACGCGGTGGCCATCAACCACGGCAACAGCGCGGCGTTCTCAACCGGATCCCAGGCCCAATAGCCACCCCAACCGAGGACGCCGTAGGACCACAACGCACCCAACAGCAGCCCGATGGTGAGGAACCACCACGCGATCAGCGCCCACCGTTTGGTCGCCGAGACCCACGCGTCGGACGACGAGCCGGCGAAAACCGCTCCCAACGCGAAGGCGAACGGGACGGTGAATCCTATGTAGCCGAGGTAGAGGAAAGGAGGGTGAACGGCCATCAGCGGATGGTTCTGAAGGAGGGGAAGCGGACCGCGGCCGTCGGCCGGCACCGGCAGGAATTCGGCGAACGGCGCCGTGGGGCCGAGCACCAACACGAGGTAGAAGGCCGAGACGCCGAACAGGATCGCGAGCGTGTAGGAGAACTCGCGACCCTTGTCCTTGCGCCACCTGAACGCGACGGCCGCCAGGTAGCCAGAAAGGATCAGGTTCCAGAGCAGCAACGAGCCCTCGTCGGCCGACCACAACGACAACACCTTGAAGAAGCCGGGCGTCGAGCGGCTGGAGTTCTCGGCGACGTAAGCCACCGAGAAGTCGTTCGACAGGATCGCTGCCAGCATCACTGCGTTCGCCAGAAGAACCGATAGCAGGACCGCATACGCGGCCCGCCTACCGCTCCGCTTGAGCACCTCGTCGCGGCGCCGTCGGGCCACCAGGGTCGCGGCAAGCCCGTACAGCGCGAACGCGAGCGAGACGACAAGCATGAAGCGGCCGATGGATGCCATCAGGAATCGAGCTCCGCGGACCGGGGGGCCTCGTCCGATGGAGGTGCGTACTCGGAGCCGTGCTTGACGAGGACAGAGTTCGCTCGGAAGACCCCGTCGGTGCCCAACGTGCCCTCGACGACGACGCCCTGCCCGTCCTTGAAGAGCGACGGAACTCCGCGGGTCGCTTCGACGGGCAGCTCTACTCCGTCGGCCGAAACCGTGAAGGAGATAACCGAACCACCACGTTCGATCGTGCCCTTCTCGACGAAACCTCCGACCCGAACCGCCTCGTTCGTGCGCGGCTCCGCGAGCACCTCGGCCGGAGTCTTGAAGTAGACGAGGGTGTCGGCCATGCTCTGGGCCCCGACCCATGCAAGCGCGGCTATCACCAGCGCACTCGCGATCGCCAAACGTTTCTTCGTCATCGCGATCAGGCTGCCTGACGGGCTGCCGCCGCCTCGCGCTTCGCCTGGCGAGACCGGCGCCACAGGCGGAAAAGATAGGTGCCGACGGTCAACTTGAAGATGACGTAGCCGACGGCAACGAATCCGAGATCTTCCATCAGGCCCTCCCTTGGGTCACGGGCTCGGTTCTTGGTGAGCCCGATCTGTTCGAGATGCGGTCGGCCGACATGATCCGGGCCGTCACACCATGGGTAGTGATCAATCCTTCGAGGCGACCCACCCGCATCCGGACGACGAGCAGGTAGGTGTAGAGCAAGAGGCAAGCAACGAACGTCACGAGCAGCGTCCACAACATGACGGGCGCCATCGTGGGTCCGTCCGGACGAAGGACGGTTGCCTGCTGGTGGATGGTGCGCCACCACACCACGGAGAGGTGGATGATGGGAACGTCGATGAAACCCACGATGCCCAGGACGGCGGACCACTTACGAGCCCTGTTCTGGTCGGCCGTCATCCGGCGTATCCCGAGGTACGAGATGTAGATCATCAACAGGATGACGGTCGTGGTCAGCCGTGGATCCCACGTCCACCAGGTGCCCCACGTCGGGCGGGCCCATAACGATCCGAGGACGATAGTGAGGACCGTGAAGATCACACCGATCTCCGCAGAGGCGACCGCGAGGTCGTCCCAGCGACGGTTCTTGGTCCGCAGGTATGCGATCGACGCGACGAAGACGACGAAGAACGCTTGATAGGCGAGCCACGCCGAAGGGACGTGGATGTACATCAGTCTTTGAACCTGACCTTGTACGGCGTCTGGTGGAGCGATCACGAGCGAGAGGAGCGCGGCGATCCCCAAGCCGATGGCGGTCAGCCGCCCGAGGATCCTTTCGGATCTCCTCGAGATCAGCTTCGCCATCATGCGCTCGGTTCTCTTCATCTTGCGCTCCTCTCGCTCGTTGGTCGGTGTTGCTAGATGGACATCAGGTACTGGATGAGGTCGTTCTTCTCGTCCTCGGTGAGGTCGAGCTTCATGAAGTCGTCGTAGTGATCTACGACCTCCCCCAGTGTCTTGAAGCGACCGTCGTGGTAGTAGCCACCCTTCTCATGCGACCAGAGACCCGCAAGCGGCGTCGTCCGGTAACCGTGCTCGGGCGAACGATCGGCCTGGAACGAGTCGATACCGATGTCCGAGGGCGGGTGGATGTTGTGGCCGGGCTCGGTGAATATCGGCGGGACGTGACACGTCGCGCACTGAGCCTTCTGGTTGAACACCATCTCGCCTCGGTCCGCAGCCGCCGCATCGAAAGAGCCTGCAGGCGCCTCGGGGGCCGGGATCGACAGCTGGTAGTACTGCAATGCCGGAAGGTGCTTCGTGATCTCATCTTCCGACGGAGACGCCTGTACGTGTCCCAGCTTGTATTCAGCAGCAAGAGGGAACTGTTCGGCGTCGTCGAGTCGGGGGTCGTAGAAGTTCCCCTTCCCGTGCATCTCGAGGTTTCCGACGAAAGCGTTCCAGTAAGGAACGGAACCGAAGCCGGTGAACGTGTGGAGGTTCACCCCGGCTAAGCCGTACGCGGGCGGGAGCAAGGTCGCGGCGGAACCACCATCCGGACGGAATGCCTTTCCGTCGAGGAAGAGCTCAGCATCGAACTTGCCCGGCCCCCAGCTCGTCAGCACCGTCTTGACCGTGTCGACATCCGTGTGCAGATAGTCGGCGACCGGGTCAAGGTTGGGTGACAGACTCAGGATCGTGCCGACGTCGAGGTCCCGGGCCGGCCAACCATCGAGGCGGCGACCGATACCGGGAGCGAACGAGTCGTCCACATCCGAGTGACAAAGCGCACAGGTGACGCCCATCGAGGTGGCGTTCCCCTCATCGTCGAAGTGCGCCTTGACCCCGACCACGGCGTCCATCTGCAGCAGTGCAACCGTGGTGGCGGGATCCTTCAGATCGACCTCGCCCTTCTTGAGCGCGTTCTTGACGCTCTTCGGCAGGGCGGTGGAGTCGACCTTGAGCCCGACGGCGAGAGCGGTCTCGGGGCTTACTCCCGGACCAACACCGCCGAACTCCTCTCCGACGACAGCCTTGTGGAGCTGAAGGGCGTCGCCGAAGAAACCCTCACTCGCGAAGGTCGAGTGACGGAAGACGCGCTTGCCCTTGCGGAAAAGCTCGTCAGAATGGTTCGCGATCGTCTTATTGAACTTGCGCGGCTTCTTCGCCCCATGATCTGCGAACGAAACCCCGGCGACCTCGAACATCGCTGCTACGAGGATCCCCATGAGCAGGACGCGGCCGACCCTCGCGGCGCGCCCCCTCTTCCCTGGAGACTCCTTCCTACGTCTGAGCACTAGGCTCATCTCCTTTCCGTCCCCCCTTGCTGACGGATGGCGTGGTGCCTTGGAGAGTGGTGTCCTTCTGGATCCCCCGCATCTAACTCAGTCCTCCAGTAGGAAACCGAAGAGGACGATCCCGAGGACGGCTGCAACGACGTCGTAAGCGACCAGCAGCATCAGCCAACTCCCGGCCTCCGAGAGAGGAACGTCGGGCTGGGAAGCTTCGATGCTTGCAACGATGACCGGGGTAACGAGGGGGAAGAGGATGAGAGGGAACAGCGCCTCCCGCGCGCGCTGGCTGTGGGCAGCCAGGCCGAACAGAGTGCCCATCAAGACGAGGCCGGCAGTGCCGAGTTGAAGAGCGGCAACGAAGACGAGGAGTCGTTGGTCCGGCGCGAGCCCGAGCAGCACCATCGCGGCCACCGCAAGCAGGCTCTCCAAAGCGACCAATTGGAGCGCCGTCGAGCCGGCCTTGCCCAGGAACAATGCAGCACGGTCGATCGGAGCCAGGACGAAGTTCTCGAGTGCGGAGTTCTCACCCTCGATCTCGTAGGCGCGACGGATCACGAGGACGGCCGAGAACACGATCGCGATCCAGAGCAACCCGGGTGCGATCGCCGAGAGTCGATCGATACCCGGGCCGAAGGCCAACCCGAACGCGATGAGCATCGTCATGGAGAAAGGAAGGACGGTGCCAAACAGGTTCCGACCCCGCGACTCGATCCGAAGGTCTTTCGCACCCACAGCCACCGCGATCCGAAGAGCAGAGGTCACGACGCCACTCCTGCATCCGCCGGACGGACATCGGCGACGATGCGTCCGTGCGTCAGGTCGATGTTGCGCGACGCGATCGCGTCGGCGTAGTGATCGTGGGAAACGAGGAGAACCGTCGCCCCCCGACGCGTTGCGTCGGCGAGCATTCCCTCCAGGGCGTTCCGGGCGGCGGCATCGAGGCCTGCAAAGGGTTCGTCGAGCAGCAAGAGATCGGGATCGCGCAGCACGATGCGTGCCAGTGCCAGCCGTTGACGCATCCCTTGCGAGAAAGCGCTCACGCGGAGGCCGGCCGCAGCGAGCAGACCGACCTGCTCGAGGGAGTCATCGATCGCAGGCCGCTTGATGCCCCAGAGCCGGGCGACGAAACGCAGGTTCTCTCGGGCCGTTAGATCCTCGTAGAGCCTGGTGGCGTGGCCGACGTATTCGACGCGGCGGCGGATCTGATCCCGCTGCGAGCGAAGGTCGTAGCCAAGAACGCTGCCCTCCCCTTCGGACGGCGTCAGGGCCGTGGACAGGACTCGCAGCAGGGTGGACTTGCCGGCGCCGTTGGGCCCCTTCACCAGGATGACCTCTCCCCGGTCGACCACTAGGTCGATCCGAACCAGGGCCGGGCGGTGGTCGAAGAACCGGGAGATGCCCTCGAGCTCGACCGCCCGGCCACCGGTGCGGGTGCGGGGGGGTACCGGTGCGGGGATTTCATCAATTTTCATTAGTGCTAGAGACTGACGGAGCCTGCCATAGATGTCAATCCCTGCGGCGGAAAAATCCTCAAGTCGGGAAGATTAGGCGACGGCGAACTCTATGAAAAAGGAAATATTGCTATACGAGCGCCGGTTTGATAAAATTCAAAGCCAGTACCGATTACCATTAGAACGGAGAGGAAGATGAGCGACGCAGTCGACGTCGTTGCACTGCTGGGGGAGCCGGTCAGACGCCGGCTGTACGACTACGTGACCACCCAGAGCGACCCCGTCAGCCGCGAGCAAGCGGCCACGGCCGTGGGTATCAAACGACCCCTAGCGGCGTTCCACCTCGACAAGCTCGCCGAGGAAGGGCTGCTCGAGGTCGAGTTCCGCCGGCTCTCCGATCGGAAGGGTCCCGGGGCAGGCCGACCCGCAAAGCTCTACAAGCGATCGTCCAACGATGTCAGCGTGTCACTCCCCCACCGGGAGTACGAGCTCGCCGCGCGCGTTTTCGCAGAGGCGTTGACGGCCGAGAAGAGCGACACCCCCGTTCGCGATGCAGCGCGGACGCTCGGCAAGGAGATGGCCGATCAGGTGAAGCAGCGGGCAGGCCGTCACCAAGGTACGAAGAACCTGACGCGTACCGCGGAAGAGGTCCTGCGGAGCTACGGCTTCGAACCTTTCCACGACGAGGACGGAAACATCCGGTTACGGAATTGCCCGTTCCATCAACTCTCGCAGACCTATACCAACCTGGTATGCGGGATGAACCTCGACATAATGCAGGCGATGGTGGAAGAACTCGGGCTCGAGCGTCTCGAAGCCCGGCTCGAGCCGCAGCCCGGGATGTGTTGCGTCGCCTTCCGTCGGGCCTAGGCCGTCATTCCGTCATGCAGCGTCACTCATCGGGTGACGACCGGCATCGACAAACTCATGGCTGGGGCATGACATCCCCTTGTACTTCCGCGCCAGGTAGAGGATCGCTGCCGCGCACGTAAAGCTGCTGGCTTGAAGAAGGATGAACACCGGATCGCCGCGTCGCACGGCAAGAACGCCGACGCACAAGGCGCCGACCAGCCACATCGTCCACGCTCGACTGCTGACGCCCGCCGAGCATCTTTCGCGTGCCAGGTGCACCACTTGCGGTGCGTAGGCCACCATCGAGATCGTGATCCCGGCGATGCCGATGATCTCGTACATGTAACTCGTTGCCTCTTTCTGGACAGGGACCGGGGGCGAGGGCGGGGGGACGGATGCCCCCACCCCCGGACGCTTGCTAGATCAGTAGTCGTACGAGTTGGACGAGCCCTGCGTCGCGATGATCCCCTCCGCTAGTGCGTCGGCCATGTGGTGGATGTGGCTGCGAACCTCGTCGTAGGCGGCGATCTCGGCCTCGTAGTCACCGGTGAGACGGGCCACGGCTTCGTCGAGCGTGGTGTCGAGGTGACCCTTCATCATCGAGCGCAGG
>JBOGXG010000141.1:0-12870 GCA_050694195.1 Actinomycetota bacterium
CGCTTAGGTCGAACACGGTCATGGGATCGTCGGCGGCGTCGTCCGGATAGTCGTCCATCGGGATCGGGGAGCCGAACTCGATCACCCATCGTGACGGCAACGGGGCGAGCCCCAGCAATCCGAGCAGCGGGAACGTCGGCGTCACCGGGAAGTAAGGGAATCCCAGGAGCTTGGCGAGCAGCTTGGCGTTGCCGATCATCGGATAGGCCTCCTCGGCCCCCACGATCGCAACCGGGATGATCGGGACCCGGGAACGGAGCGCGACCTCGATGAACCCACCGCGGCCGAAGCGCTGAAGCTTGTAACGCTCTCTCCATCCCTTGCCGACACCCTTGAAGCCCTCCGGGAAAACACCCACGAGTTCCCCTCTTTTCAACGCCTCGAAGGCATCCTCGTCGCAGGCAACGATGTTTCCCGTCTTACGAGCCAACGACCCGACTACCGGGGACCTCCAGACGAGATCGGCGCCGACGTTCCGGACGAGGCGCTTGTTCTTGTGTTCGGTCCCTACCGCGTGCTGCATCATCACTGCGTCGAGCGGGATCGTTCCGGAGTGGTTCGCGACGAGGAGGGCCGGGCCGCTCGCCGGTATCCGGTCCATGCCGAAGGTACGCACGCGGAAGTAGTTCTCGTACAGAGGGTGGACCAACGGCATCAAGATCTCGCGCGTCAGTTGTTCGTCGTAACCGAAATCGTCTATCGGGTAATCGCCTGAGAGGCGGCGCCGTAGGAACTCCTCGATGCCCAAACGGTCACGAACGGGTGCCTCGGCCTCCCGCGGCTTAGCATCTCTTCCGGAAGGGTGCCGCGCCCGGGATGCTTCGTCCTGCGCGTGGACGCGGCAGAACCCAGAGGAAGTAACGGCATAGTTCCTGCACGGCCTGCCGGCGGCGGTTGTAGCCCGACAACGTGTCCGGGGCTGAGCCGTCGCTCGAGTGCGCCGACCATCCAATTGGATGATCTCTGCTTCGCCCATCACACCTTCTCCCGGTCATTGGAGGCACGCTGCTTGAGGTACTCGAACAACTCGCGCTCCCACGTCGGATGGGCGTCGGGCTCCGGCGCGATGTCCTCCGAGCGATGCACGCGCAGATCTTTCACGGCATCGTAGGTCGAGAAGCGCGGCTCGAAACCGAGATGCTTCCGCGCCCGCCGGGTATCCACGACCCGCCCGTACAGGATGAGCTTCAGCTGATCCGTGGGGAAGTCGACCAGCCCGAACTGCCGCAAGAGCCCCGCGGTGATCTGAGCTGCCGGGAGGAGGAGTGGCAGCGGCACTCGGCCCATCAACCTGATCGCTTGGGAAAGGAACACGACGCCGTCGGCGGCGACGTTGTAGATGCCCGTCGCGCCACCCATCACCGACAGGCAAAGGGCTTCGACTGCATCCTCTTCGTGAAGCAGCTGGAGGCGGGGGTCGAATCCGATCGCCGTCGGCACGGCCCGGAGAGACAAGTAGGCGGTCATGTTCGTGCGCACCGTGGGGCCCACGACGTTCTGCGTGCGGAGGATGACCAGGTCGACATCCTTCCGCCGCCTGCCGAAGTCGCGAACGTATTGCTCCGCCTCGGCACAGTCCTTTCCGTAGCCACCGAGGTCGACCTCGCGCGACGCGTAGCTCTCCGGGATAACCGAAGGTTCGCTCGGCTTCGTCCCGTAGACCGCCGACGACGACTTCATCACCATTTTCTTGATCCGCTCGGCGCGCTGCGCGGCCGCGAGGAGTTGCATCGTTCCTATGACGTTGGTCTCCTTCATCTGCGACCGTCCGCCGAGAAGCGCCGGGCTCGAGCCGATGTTCGTGTGAACCAACGTGTCAACTTTCGTCGCTTCCAGGACGCGGGCGATCATCGGGTTGCGGATGTCCGCGCGGACGAACTCGAGCCCGTCGATCGGCACGGGAGGTTCCTCGAGGTCGACGCCCACGAGCGACTCGACGCGTTCGTCATGCTCCAACCTCTTCGCGAGTCTCAGTCCGAGGAAGCGGGATACGCCGGTTATCAGGATCCTTCTCTTGTTGCTCGACATCGGTACACCTTACGTCGCGAGAGGCCCGACGATCGCGGTGGAACCGGCAGCGGCTCGCAGCCTGGCCGCGGCATCTCCCTTGTTAACCGCGAGCGAGAGCTGCTGGTACGAATCGCAAACGAGAACGAAATCTCCCGTCCTGACGTCGGCGAACGTCGAACCGAACGGCACGTGCAGGCGCTGGCCCTCGAGGCGGACCTCGAGATGATCCATCCCCCTGAGTCCGACATCCTCCAGTTGTTGAAGGCCGAAGTTCAACTGCAAGTTGCCGAAGCGATCCACTTGCAGGATCTCGGCGTGGAGATGGTCATCGTGGACCCACGCCAGCGGAACGTCGAGCGGGACGAGATCTTCCACCGCCAGAGGTGGCCCCAACTCCGATGGGTCGACCCCGTTGGCGACATGGGCGGCCGCGGGCGCGAAAACATCGCGACCTTGAAAGGTGCGCGAGACCGGCGTCAGCATGAAGCGTTCGTCGGCTATCTCGAACGCTCTCCTGATCCCGCCACTCGTCCTGGCGGCGGGCATGAGCAACCCGTTGTCGGGCCCAACATAGATCTCGCCCCATCCCGTCTCGAGGACTATGGCCTTCCGGGCGGAGCCGACGCTCGGGTCCACCACCGCTAGATGGATCGAATCGGGCAGGTAGGCGACCGACTGTTGAAGGACGATCGCTCCATGCCGGATGTCCTGGCGAAGGATGTTGTGATGCACGTGCACGACCTGCAGGTGAGGCGCCACGCGAAGCATGACGCCATGGCAGACCCCGACGAATTCGTCTTCCAGTCCGTAGTCGGACAGGAAAGTAACGATCTCCCTCTTCCTCACCAAGCGCATCCTAAAGGCCGACCGCCTCCGCAGAGGGGCACGTGCCTTGCCCCGCTTCGCCTAGACTGCTGGGATCATCGCCGGAACGGAGATCCTCATGGCCGTAGAGAAAGACTGGCAGGAGCGCGGCGCCTGTCGCGGCATCGACGTCGACCTCTTCTTCCCCGTCGTCGAGCACGAGGCGGTCGAGGCGAAAGCGATCTGTTCCATGTGCCCCGTCCAGTCGCGCTGCCTGGAGTTCTCGATCGCGGCGGGCGAACGATTCGGTATCTGGGGCGGGCTCACCACTCAGGAGCGCAAGGATCTGATGTCGGCGCGGCTAGCCGTGGGATCGCTCGCTGCCGGCCCGAGCGTTGAGCGGGCACCGGAAAGGGCCCCGGTACCCGGATAAACGAGCCTCTACTTCCCTTGTTGCCGGCGTTGCCAGCGCGTCTTCTTCAGCATCTTCCGATGTTTCTTCTTCCGCATCTTCTTGCGGCGCTTCTTTACCAGTGACGGCATTCGTTACCTCTCTCTACTCTGTACCGAACAGGTGCCGGAGGTCGACCGGCCCCCGCGACCGGCCGGATGTGTCAACCCTGACGGAGCCTAGACGGAGGCCTCGTACGCCCTCCGTCACCGGGGAGATCATCCGCAGTATGTCTTCCGTGGCGTCGTACTCGAGGACACCTATCCCGACGCACAAGCCGGCCCCATCCTCCATCCCCACGACCAAATCGTCCAACAGGGCGAGATCGAACTCGGGCGGGAGGGTCGGCATGAACACCGTCGGCTTCACCCGCCAGCGAGACGTGCCGTCCGCGAAATAGGCGGCGAATTGCTCCTCCCTGTAGGTCATCCGGTCGTCCACGGTGCGGTGGACGACCCTCGGGGTGACCTCGACCTCGAGGACCTCGGCGGGGGTGAAACGCTGGGCGATCCCGATGACCGGCTCGAGTTCCCCGCCGCGCTCGAAGCCCAGCACGTAGTCGGGGTGGATCAGATCCATCGCGAAGAAATTGAGAGATTGACCATAGATGCCCGAGATGAGGCTCGTGGTATCGATCACGACGAGCCGTGCCCCCTCGCTCTTGGCGCGCGCGGCCAACTTCGTCGTGGTCGTGACGAGAGGCAAGAGATGTCCCTTCGGCACCAACGATCCGACGAACCCGAGCGAATCGGCCCGCCTCAACGACTCCCTCGTCAGATCGTCCGAAGCGCGGATGTGCTTCATCCCCACGGTGGTAGGCGGTCCGACGGATGACTGAACGGTGTCGCCGTCGACGATCGCGGTGGGGATCCCGGCCCCCACGGCGCGACGCGCGAGCTCGATCCCGAAGGTGGTCTTACCGGTATCGATCCCGCCTAGGAGAAAGGTCACGCCCGGTTCGGTGAGCAGTCGCTCGTACGCCGACTCCTGCTCGAGCACCTGTCTCCTCCCATCCCCGAAGCGCGGGAGCGACCACCCGTCTCTCGGTTCGATCGCATCGCATGCAAAAGCCGCCCGGTCGGGCGGCTACATCTCAGCAGACAGGCTCGCTAACCGGCGTCCATGTAGCGGGTCTCGAGGTATCGCAGAACGTCTTCCTCGCGGATCCGGTAACCACGACCGACCCGAACGGCCGGGAGCTGTCCGGCCTTCACAAGGCGGTAAACGGTCATATTCGACACTCGAAGCCTTCTGGCGACCTCGGAGACGGTCGCGAACCGCAACGCAACGGCGTCGGCACCGATCGGGAAACCTGTCGTTTCGCTCATGACCACCGAAGTATAGCCGGACCCATACCCCCAGGTCAGCCCCCATCAAAACGATTCGCTAGAGCATTCCACCCGAGATGATGTGATCGAACAGGGTCCACGAAGGTTCGTAAAGGTGGGGGGGCCTGTTGTCGTCCATCGGGATGATCGTTACATCGAGGCCCTCCCCCCACGCAACCGCGAGAGCCGGATCGTTGATATCCATGACGGCGACCGTCGGTATGCCGCGTTCGATCGCGGCTCCCGCGAAGCCATGATCGCCGAGAACGATGTCGGGCCACGGATCGGCTTCCAGGAGCGCCTCCATCGGGCGCGCCGAGTGCGTGTGCTTCAGGCTCCCCCAATCGGAGAGACAACCGACGCCGCCTATGTAGCGCACCTCCCGGTGTCGCTTGCCGCCGGCATCGAGCCTCTCCTCTTCCCTCAGCCTCAGGATCTTGCCGCCGGCCCGGCGATAGGAATCCACGACCCGGACATGGTGCTCGAGCATCCCGGTCGGGTGGCCGGTGGCCGCCAGGAGCACGGCTCCCGCCCGGGCGGCGGCGCGCAGCCGCTCGGCCGCGGAGATGATCCCCTTCACCGTCAGGTCCGGGTCGATGGTGTCGTACCCCGACAGGTCCGCGGGGTCCGGGGAACATCCGGTGAGCTCGGCGAGATACCCCAGCACCATCTCCTCGGAATGAAGGGTCATGCCGGAGAGGCCGAAGCAGCCGTCCTCGTCCCCCGATATGCACGCACGGATCTTGGTGATGTTGTTGTGGCGCGAGTGGGACTGATGCGGTCCGGTGATGCCGGCCGCAACGAGTCGCCGCTGCACCTCTTCCAGCGATATCTCGGTCATAAGCCGGACATCCTAAGATTCGTTCGGGCTTACGGGAGCCTGGTTCCCCTCACAGACTTCGCCACGGCGGACGGGAGGTCCACATGTCGCTCGACCGATTCTCTCTAGAGGGCAAGGTTGCGCTCGTTACCGGTGCATCTCGAGGCATCGGACGGGCCATCGCGATCGGCTTCGCGGAAGCCGGGGCCGACGTCGCGGTGGCCGCTCGTTCCGAGGAGGATCTGAACACATTGGCGAAAGAGATCGATGCCGCCGGACGCAGAGCCGTCGTCATCCCGACCGACGTCAGGGAGCGGGACGCGATCCAGGCGATGGTCGACAGGACGGTCGCCGAGCTGGGAAGGCTTCACATCCTCGTCAACAACGCGGGCGGCTCGAACTTCATGTCCCCGCTCGTGGGTATGCGCCCCGCGGGATGGGACAAGATAAGGACCCTCAACCTCGACTCCGTCTTCCACGCGACCCAGATCGGCGCGCAGGCCATGCTCGCATCCGGTGGAGGGTCGATCATTCAGATCAGTTCCGTCGCCGGCATCGAGGGGGCCCAGGGTCTCTCGATGTACTCCGCGGCGAAGGGCGGGGTGCGCCTCTTCAGCCAAGCGGTGGCGAAGGAGCTGGCGGGTTCGAACATCCGCGTGAACAGCATCGCTCCCGGTTGGATCGCGACGCCGCTCAATGAATGGATGACGAGCGACGAGGCGACCCTGCGAGAGGCCGAGAAGATGGTACCGATGGGCCGCATCGGTGAGGCCGACGAGATCGTGGGGGCCGCGATATTCCTGGCGTCGGACGCGTCGTCGTTCGTCACCGGCTCGACCGTCGTCATCGACGGCGGCCAAACGGCCTAGCGTGTGCAGGGACCCGTTGACACCGTCTGGGTGCGCCGCGATCCTTGCTCGACCTCGTCCTCGGCCTCGGCCCCCGTGAGTGCGTAACCCGTCCCGGCGTCTGTGGTCGACGCCGCGAAGACGACCCCCGCGACGCGTCCGTCGGGCAGTACGAACGGCCCTCCCGAATCACCCTGCTCGACGCGCGCCCGGAGTTCGTAAACCTCGCGTGTGACGAGATCCTCTCCGTAGATGTCGCGACCCGTGGCCTCGTAGGTCGCCTGCACCGCCGCTTTCGTTGGGACGAACTCCCCCTCCGCATCGCCGGGGTAGCCGAGCGTCGCGCCGACGGTGCCGCGATCCTGCGCCGCCGTCTCCAGTTCCAACGTCGGGGCCGACAGCCCATCCGGAACGTGGATGACGGCGAGGTCGGTCCGCGGATCGAAGAGGACGACTTGACCCGAAACATCCTCGCCACTGAGTTCCTGGATCGTGACGTTGTCGCCACCTGCGACGACGTGGGCGTTGGTCACGACCGAATCGTCGTCGGAGATCCAGCCGCTTCCCAGCTGCGTCCCCCCACATGCCTGGACGACGATGCGCACGGTGGAGTCCGCCGCCGTTTCGACGGCTCGTCTCACGACGCGATCGGGCGGGAGGTCCACGGGTTCGCTCACCGGGGGCAATCCGGCGAAAACCTGAGGGAAACCCGACGTCTCGAGGTACTGACGCAGATAGGCAAGGATGTTCGGAGGCTTCGGCATCACATCCGAGGCGGCGCGCAATATCGCCGACTCCTTCAGCGATCGCGCGAGAGACCGGGATGGGCCGCCGACCAGCATCGAGCCGATGAGCCAGAAGGCGAGCAACCACACGATGACGCCGAACCCCGCGCCGGTCGCCTGATCAAGTTCGCCGAATCGCGCGTCGCGGGCCATCGAATGGAAGCGATGTCCGACGAGGAAACCGATCGTTTGGCCCACCGACAGCGCCAAGAAGACAACCACCAGTGAGATCAGGGCCGCTTGGAGACCGGCTTGATCGGTGAAGATAGACGCCACCCGCGGCCCGACCGCAACACCGATGAGCAATCCGATGAATCCGCCACCCAACTCGAAGACCTGACCGACGAGACCACGCCGCCAGCCGCGTAAGGCGGCGAGGATCGCAACGGCGATCACGATGGCGTCGATCCAGTTCATCGATCTCTCCCGGGAGCGCGCCGTCTAGTCGATGCCGAGGCCCGTTTGCAGTGCCCGAAAGGTCGAGAACGCGCAGACGAACGAAGCGACGCCGAAGATGAGCCATGGAGCGACCTGCACCTTGCGGGCGCGCCAGTGTGCAACCCCCAGAACGAGGGCGGGGAAGAACGCCCCGTAGACGTAATGCAGGAACTCAGGGCCGTTGGAGATCGGCCGCGCACCCGATCCGAACAGGACGGCCCCGACCACGAACTGGAGTCCCACAGCAACCTGCATGATCGCGAGGAGGGTCCAGAAGAGGGAGGGAGCCTCGACGTTCCTGATGAGGGCGTAGGCCGCAACGAGAGCCAGCAGCAGGAAACCTCCCGATATGCCGTACCCGAAGAAACGATGGATGTTGGCGACCTGGTCCACGGCTCCAGAGGTTAAACGGAAGCCAGCGAAGAAAGGCGCGGGACACAAGCACCCAAGACGCTCCTCACCGAAGTCTCGATCGCGGACCGATCCGATCTGGATACCTCCTCCGGCTCGAGGTCCCTCAGCCACTCCTCGGGGATCGCATCGGGCCGGCCGCACATCTCGGCGAAGTGGATCGTCCATATCTTCGGGACGATCGTTTCTGCCTGGTAGCCGCCGCCACCGGTTGCGACCCAGCGACCCCCGGCATATGTGTGCGCTGTGTCGTGCAGGATCCGCGCCATCTCCGGATAAGCGCGGAGGGTGAGTCCCAGGTCGGCCAATGGGTCCCCGTGATGGGTGTCGCCTCCCAACTGCGTCACCATCAGATGAGGCCGGAACGCCTCGGCGAGCGCCGGAACGATCTGCTCGAGCGCCCACAGGTAGTCAGAGTTCCCGGTGTATGGCGGCAACGGGATGTTGGCCGCCGTTCCTACGGCATCCCCGACGCCGATCTCGTCATCCGCACCGGTCCCGGGGTAGAGGTAGTGCCCCGACTCGTGGAAGGAGACGGTCAGGACGCGCGGATCTTCGTAGAAGATCCACTGCACACCGTCGCCGTGATGGACGTCCACGTCCACGTACATGACCCGCCGATCCGCTTCCATCGCGAGAGCCGCAGCGATCGCCGCGGCCGGGTCGTTATAGATGCAGAAGCCCGAGGCCTCTCGTCGGCGCGCGTGATGGAGGCCGCCTGCCGGGTTGAAGCAATGTTCGACTCGTCCAGTGGCCACCGCTTCGGCCGCCGCGATCGACGCGCCGCACACCGCTGCGGAGGCTCCATGCATGTTGGAGAAGATCGGATCGTCCGGCGTCCCGAGCCCGAAGGCCATCCCACGGCCCTCCTCGATGGTTCCCTCATCGATCCCCCTGACGGTGGCGACGTATCCGGGATCGTGCACGCGCTCGATCTCCTCGTCCGTCGCGACCCGGCCCGCCACATCCACCACACCGTCGCCGAGCCCCACCCTTTCGATGTTTTCGTAGGTGAGGAGCACCCGCTCGGGACGCAACGGATGGGACGCCCCGAAGTCGTACGCCTTCGCGGCATCGTCTACGGTCACGAGCCCAACGGATGAGGAGATGGCTACTCCTTCTTGCGTTCCGGCCAGTGACGTTTGCGAGACTCTGGCGAGTGAAAAGCAAGCGTCGCAAGACCGCAGCGGGTGCCCGCCTGCGGGCGCGCGTGCGTACCGAGAGGTACGTGCCCGACCGAGAACGCCGCGAGGCGCCAGCTTTTCGCCGCCAGAGTCCCCAGGATGCTCACTGGTCGGGGCGCCTGTTGGCGAGTTCCTGCGATCGTTCCATCGCGGCCTGTATCGCGTTCAGGAACGCGGCCCGGACGCCGGACTGTTCGAGCACGCGTATGGCCCTGATGGTGGTCCCCCCGGGTGAGGTGACCATCTCTCGCAACTCCACGGGATGCATCTTCTCGTCGCGTAGAAGCTTGGCGGATCCGAGCATCGTCTGGACGACGAGGTCCGTAGAGACCTCCCGCGACAGACCGAGGAGGATGCCCGCCTCGATCATCGCTTCGGCGAGCAACGCGAAATAGGCCGGACCCGAGCCGGAGATCGCCGTGACGGCGTCCAGGTAACTCTCCTGCACTTTCACGACGCGCCCAACGTGGCTGAGGACGTCCTCAGCGTGTTTCAGGTGCGTCTCATCCGCATACCTTCCGGAGGCGATGCCGGCCATCCCCTCGTGGACTATCGACGGCGTGTTCGGCATCGCGCGGACGACGGGAACATCGGCGCCCAGCTGCGACTCGATCGACGAGGTATCGATCGCCGCAACGACCGACAGCACCGTCTGGTCGGACCCTACGGTGGTGGAGATGGAGCTCAACAACACCTCGATGTCCTGAGGTTTGACCGCGAGCACGATCACCTCCGCGCCTCTGACCGCAACGGCGTTGTCGAGCTCGATGTTGACGCCGTGCTTACGGCTCAGAATCTCCAGACGTTCCTGGCTGCGCGCGGTCACGACGATGTCTTCGGGACGGCGCCAGCCGGACGCGAGCAGACCGGCGACCAGAGCCTCGCCCATCTTTCCGCAACCCAGCACGGCCAGCTTCGACATATGGATAACTATGATGGCAGGAATCGTCTGAAGGGGTGGACCTTGCTGGGCCGAGTTCTCTCGTGGGCTTCTGAGAAGGAACGCGTCAAACGGCTGATAACCGAGGGCCGATTGACGAAGGACGTCGTCAAGCGATTCATCGCGGGGGACGGTCTCGAGGACGCGGTCGATGTGATCAAAGACCTCAATTCGAAAGGGATCGGCGGCATCCTCGACCTCCTCGGCGAGGGAGTCAGCGATCCCGAGGGTGCTCAGGCGGCCGCCGACGAATACCTGACCTCGATCAAACGCATCGACGAGACCAAGCTCAACAGCACGGTGTCGGTCAAGCTCACCCAACTGGGTCTCGGCTTCGATAAGGGGGCCTGCATAGATCACCTCCGCCGGTTGGCCGCGGAGGCCCAGGCGATCGGCACGAACGTCGAGATCGATATGGAGCAATCCGATTACGTCTTCGACACGATCGACGTCTATCGACTACTGCACCCGGATTTCCCCGACCTGAGGCTCGCCGTACAGGCGTATCTCAGGCGCACCGCAGTTGATCTCGAGACGATGTCCCCCCTTAGGCCGAAGATCCGTCTCGTCAAGGGCGCCTACGCGGAGCCGGAAGGGGTCGCCTTCCAGAAGCGCTCAGAGATCGATGGCCAGTATCGCTTCCTCACGGAATGGCTCTTCGAGCGCGGCACCGACCCGGCGATCGCGTCCCACGACGGGAAGTTGATAGAGCACGCCAAGATGGTTGCCGGATCGACCGGTTTCGGAAAGGAAGGCTTCGAGATCCAGATGCTTTACGGCATCAGACGCGACCTCCAGGAAGAACTCGCGCGCAACGGCTATCGCGTCAGCATCTACGTCCCGTTCGGCTCGGCGTGGTATCCGTACCTGATGCGTCGGATGGCGGAGCGCCCCGCCAACGTTCGTTTCTTCTTGCGCGCTCTTGCAGGCAAGTAACGGGCGCGACGAGGCCCCAGGAACCATCCGAGAAAGCCGGGTTCTCGTGCACTTCCCCACACACGAGGATCGGCCTCTGCGAAAGATCCCTGGGGCCCTGCGTCGTCCGGGACCCGAAGATCACCGTCCAACGAGGGCAGAAGATAGCCACGAACGAGGCCGCGGTCAACAGGCGGAAAACCCAGGTGGAACGCCAAAGCAGCAGGTCATGGCGAAGGAATTTTTCTTCGCGCTTAGGATGTTTTTGTCGCGCTCCCTCAGCAGGTACAGACCTCGGGGAAAGTCTCGCTCACCAGACACTCGTAGAGCTCGAGCAATTCGGCGGCCGCGTTCTCCCAAGTGAACGGGATCGCCGCCATCGCGGCGCGGGTACCGAAGTCCTCTCTTAGTTGTTCGTCCGTCAAGAGCGTCTTCAGGCGACCGGCGAAGACGGAAGGGTCGCGACCATCGATCAGGTAGCCCGAAACCCCATCCTGCACGATGTGAGATAGACCACCCACCGGCGTCCCAACGACGGGACGTCCACACGCATGCGCTTCGAGGGCTGCGAATCCGAACGACTCCGAATACGACGTGACGGCCACAACATCGGACGCTTGGTAGAAGGTCGGCAGCAACGTATGGGGCTGCGGACCAACGAACCGAACCTGTTCGGCGATCCCGAGTTCATCCGCCAGCGTTTGGAGACGCTCGACCTCTCGATCGCCACCGTTCCCGCTGGCCCCACCGACGACCATGAGGAGCGGCGGCCGCTCCAATGCGTGCTTCAGCTGCTCGAGGGCGCGGAGCGCGAGTTCGATGCCCTTCAGCGGCTGGATCCTGCCCACGAAGAGCACGATCGGGCCGTCGTCCAGTCCCAGAGCGTCTCGGGCCGCACGGCGGGCCCCCGGCCGGAACAAGAAGTGGTCGACCCCGGGAACCAGGATCTTCAACCTGTCGTGCGACGCCCGATAGAGGCAGGACAGCTGGTGGTATTCGTCCTCGGTGGAGGCGATCAGAACGTCGGCCCCGCCGATGACCTCCTGCTCCCCGGCGAGACGTCCCGCCGGCTCGGGCCTGTCGCCCGGCGCCAGGGCGGCGTTCTTCACGCGCCCGAGCGTGTGGTGCGAGTGAACGAGGGGAGCGCCCCAGATCTCACCAAGGGCCTTCCCGGCAAGTCCAGATTGCCAGTAATGGGAGTGAACCACGTCGTATCTGATCCGCTGCGATGCTGCGAACGTCTTCACGCCGCCGACGAAGTCGTCGATGTAGGCCGGGAGTTCCTCCTTGGAGACTCGCGCCCGGGGACCGGCCTCGATGGGAATCACCCGCACACCATCGACGAACGAGGTCGTCCGGTCGGCGACATCGGACGCCCGGGTGAACACGTCGGTGTAAACGCCATGCCGCGCGAGAGCGCGCGCCAGTTGACGAACGTAGACGGTCATCCCGCCGGCGTCGCCACTACCCGGCTCGAACAAGGGCGACGAGTGGTAGGAGATAACCGCAACGCGTCTCACGGTCATGCGCCCGCAACCTCCATGGATCTGATGGGATGGGAAAAAATCGTAGCCGAGTTCCTCAACTACCCGTCTGGGGCCGGAAGATGCGCAGATTGTTCAGAGGAACCGCCTCCGCCCCGAGCTGATACTTGTATCGCTCCGGACCCCGCAGGAAGTCGAAGGTCCCAAGGCCTTTCTCGATCGCCTGCTCGATAAGCGCGGCCACAAGGACGAATCCCGGGGACACCCGCTTCGCTTCTGGTTCGATAGCCGAGTTGTAGAGGTAGAGCGTCTCGCCCACCTCGAACCCGAACGTCGTCGAGACGGCGGTGCCTCCGATCTCGAGGAAGTCGAGACGGAGCCACCCGAGTTCGGAGAACGATCGGGCGACGCGTTCGAAGAAGGTCGCTATCTCCGGCCGCATGAAGTGCCCC
>JBOGXG010000142.1:0-5515 GCA_050694195.1 Actinomycetota bacterium
CCGTGGGGGTCTTTCCGATGAGGCCGACGATCCACTCCGCGTGCGGCCGCACGAGGGCCTCGTCTCCGGCCCGGCCCTGCTCCTTCAGGGCTTGTGCGACGATCCTCGACCGGCCGATCGACCTCTCCATCGAGGCGCCGTAGGCGGCGTCCGCTCGCGCCCAGCGTTCGTAGACGTTGGCTCTCGCCCGCTCGATGATCCAGGCGGAGCGGAGCAGGTCTCGGACCAGGTCGGTTGCCAGATCACTGATCGTCATGAAGGGCGAAGGATAAACTTCCGCCGGCGCAGGTCCATCTCCGAGGGAGGCCCGGTTGAGCAACGCTCGCACCATCACGGATTCCGAGAGGCTGACCGACTGGGACGGTTACTTCCTCAATATCGCGCGGGAGACGGCTCGCCGCTCGAACTGCATACGCCGGCAGCACGGCGCGGTGATAGTCCGCAAGCGAAGGATCAGGTCGACGGGCTACAACGGCCCTCCGTCCGGCCACCCGCATTGCAACGAGGGGGCCTGTCCTCGCGCGAATTCCGATGCGGCCAGCGGATGGGGCCACGACAATTGCATCGCGATACACGCCGAAGCCAACGCCATCTTGTATTCCGCTCCCGAGCAGCGCGAGGGAGCAACGATCTACATCACCGGAGTTCCCTGTTTCGGCTGCGCCAAGCTGATCGCGAACTCCGGCATCACGGAGGTCGTTGCGACGGGGGAGACGTACGACGACTGGGAGCGCGTCCGCGAGTTCCTGATGGATTGCGGCGTCAGGGTCCGGCTCGTCTAGGACACGCTCGGAGATCTACCGGGGATGACGAAGGGGCCGCCTATACGACGGCCCCTTCGATGCTCGCTCGTTGGGCGCCACCTATGACGGGTCAGGTAGCCGTGCGAGCGTGGCGGAAGCCGAGAGCAACGAACAGCGCCAGGACGGCGCCGGCGACGGCGGCTCCGATCCCTGCCCAGAAGGCGATCTGGCCGACGATCCACCATCCGTAGGCGTTGAGCAGGATGGCCCTGAGGGTCTCTCCCCTGAACAGGGTGTCGGCCTTCCCCTGCAGCTCCGCTGCTTCGTCCTCGGACAGCCCCTCCGCCCGTGCGGCGGCGGACGTCTCGGAGTAGGTCTTGCCTTCGTTCACCTCGTCCAGGTGGAGCCCGATGTACCGGGAGAATGCCTCGGCCTCGGTCCCGGTGTCGACCGCCCGGCCGGCGAAGTCTCCGACCTCCGCCTTCTCCGCCGGGGTCATCGCCGCGGCGGGCGGGAAGGCGATGTTCTGCGGCTCGAGCCTGTCTCTGACGTTCTCGAGGGCGAACGAGCCTCCGAAGATCGCGGCCCCCCCGAGCGCGAGGAGAGCGACGGCCATGACGGCTCCGGTCCAACTGACGAACAGGTCGACCATCTTGCGGCTGATGCGCGCTCCTTTCGTCCCTTCCTTCGGAGACGAGAGGGCGGCTCTCGCACCTTCCATCGTCTGTGCCATCTGCTTCCTCCTTGTCCCTCTTGGATCATCCGGTCTTCGTACCCACCATCGACGAAGAGACCGCGGCGCGATAGGTCCGGGTGGCCCCCTGCCAGGGGGCCGGTGGGAATGGCTCGGGCAGGACCTTTCAGGGGGCCGGTTTAACGGCCTCGATCAGCGTCGCCAGACGTTCGTGCCGGATCGTCGTCACGTATATCCCCGCCGCGGAGATGGCCTCGGCCACATCCATCCCGGAGCGAAGCATCGTAGGTAGGTGCTCGGCGTTCGCCGACGGCAAGAGTCGCGACATGGGAAGCGTCACGACCGAGACGAACAAGGTTCCGCCCGGCTTCAGCACCCGCTCCATCTCGGCGACCGAGGCACCCAAGCCCGGCATCACCTGCAGCCCGTTCGTGCACAGGATCGCGGCGAAGGAGGCGTCCTGGAATGGCAGGGCATGGGCGTTCGCCTGCACCATCTGAAGCCCCGACGCTCCGGCCTCGCGCGCGGCGCCGGCGGCTTCGTGGACCATTCCGGCGGCGATGTCGGCCCCCGTCACGAGTCCTTCGTGCGCACGCGCCACCGGGATCGCGAAGTACGCGGTGCCGACCGGCATGTCGAGGATGGGGCCACCCTCGGCCGCGGCGACCGCGGCACGACCTTGTTCGAGGGCCAGTTCGTTGAGGTTCCCGCCGAAGAGGGGGAAGGCGCGTCTCACCACGATCGGTTCGTAGAGGTTCTTGGCCGCGAACGAATAGATCCCGGCGATCGCGCGCTGGGCGAACCCCGTTGACCGCTGCGTCACAAGGACCCGAGATCCTTCGGCGTGAGGTCCTCGAAGAGACAGTCCTCGGGATCCTTGTCCTCGCGTAGGCCCTTGAACGAGGGGGCTCTGAGCTTCCCGGCGGACGTGAGTTCCCTGAACTCCACGACCGCTACGAGTTTCGGGGTGACCCAATGGGGGTTCTTGATCGGCTTGCCCCAACGCACCTTGTCGGTGCGGGGATCGCTATCGAAGGGGTTCTCGTCCGTTTCGAGGGGGAGCATCGACTCCAACAGTTCGCCGAGGCTCCGCTCGTTGAAACCGGTGCCGACGGCCCCCGCGAAACGCAGTCGGCCCTCCTCGTACGCCCCGACCAAGAGCGAGCCGAACTTGCCGGACCGGGCCCCCTCTCCCGGCGTCCAGCCGCCCACGACGACGTCGGCTTCATAGGTCGTCTTCACCTTCAACCAGTCGCGACTTCGCTTGCCGGGGCGGTAGGGGCTCCCGATCCTCTTCGCGACGATGCCCTCGAGATGTTGGACACGAGCGGCCTCGAAGAGCGCGGTTCCCTCACCCTCTATGCACGGCGAGACGTCGATCAGCTTGTTGGATACGACGGCCTCGGTGAGCAGCCTCTTGCGCTCCTCCAACGGTTCCTTGAGCAGGGAACGGCCGTCGAGATAGAGGAGGTCGAACGCGACGTAGGTGACGGGGATCGATCTCGTCGCCCGCTCGATGTCGCGGGGGTTCTGGAGATTTATCCGTGATTGCAGTTTCTCGAACGAAGGCCTTCCTTCGGACATCGCGACGATCTCGCCGTCGACCATCGCATCCAACGCCACCAGTTGCTCGTGGAGACGCGCAAGTTCCGGATACGTGTGCGTGATGTCCTTGAGGTTCCTCGAGATGAGGAGCGTTTGGTTGCCGCAGGTCGCGATCGCCCTGACCCCGTCCCACTTCGGCTCGAAGATCCAGCCGGGATCGTCGAAGGGATCGCGAACGAGGGTCGCCATCATCGGGTTGATGTCCGGTATGGGCTCCGGTTCGGGCCTTTCGTTCTCCCGCAAGAACGCGAGCCACTCGTCCTTCCCGTCCTTCTCGCGGGTCTGGATGATGTGCCATATCCCCCGCATCCGGTCGCCGTCGAGCCTGATCGTGAGCTTCTTCGGCTCCTGCTCGAGTACCTCGTAGGTTCCGGAGTCGAAGATCCGAACCTCTCCGGCTCCGTAGTTGCCGGCCGGGATCGTGCCCGAGAACCCGCCGTACTCGAACGGATGATCTTCGACGTGGATCGCGAGGTGACGTTCGCCCTTCCGCTGCGGGAGGTTCTTAGGCACCGCCCACGAGACCAGGACGGGCGTGCTGCCGTTGAGCATCTCCAACCTGAGGTCGAAGTGGAGTCGCGTCGCGTGATGCTGGTGGATCATGAACGTCTTACCGGGGGTCGCCTTCGTCGGGTCGACGTTGCCCTCCACTTCCGGCTGCGGTTCCGGGGTCGCATCGAACGCTCGTTTCTGTGAGTACGTCTTGTCAGGCATCGGTCGTCTCCCCGTTGAGCCAGCGGGCGAGACCCAGACCCCCGTAGGCATCCAGGGCATCGATCCCTTCGTGCTTCGAGAACGCGTACACGTCGCGCCCCGTCGCCTCCGTGTTGAGCAACGCCTTCCATGCGGCGCGCGCTCCTTCCTCGTAACGTTGCGAGCGGAGGCGGACGTAGGCGATCGGCCCCGGGGGCAGCGCATCCGGTACCTCGCCGGACCATTCCGTGTAGCAAACGGTGCCGCCGGCATCCGCGACCACCTTGCGAACGTCGTCGGTGTCCCAGGACTCATGACGGAAGTCGATCGCGAAGGGCGGGCCGCCCTCAACCGCGCGGAGGAAACCGTCCAGGTCGTCATCGTCACGCTTCCTGCGAGGATGGGGCTGGAACAGAACGGCCCCCAGCTTGTCGCCGAGTCCGCCGACGACCTTGTAGAAGTCCCGGACGAACTGGAGGCGGCCCTCATCCGGCGCGAGGGTCTTCATGTAGGTGAGGCCACGGTGCGCCTTCGTGGAGAAACGGAAACCCGGCGGTGCGGCGGCCGCCCATCTCGTGACCGTGCTCTCCGATGGCACGGAATAGAAGGTGTTGTTGATCTCACACGCGCTGAGGACACCGGCGTAATGCTCCAGGAAACGCCGCTGCGGGAGGTCGGCGGGATAGAACTCCGGCTTCCACTCCTTGTATGCCCAACCCGAGGTACCCAGGAAAAGACCCACGGGATGAGCCTAATCGTCCAACCGTTATCGCTTTATCTGCCTGGCGGCGCCGGTGATCTTGAAGGACTCGAAGACCGGTTGCAGTTGTTCCAGCGGCCCCACCAGCGACTGACCGGGACCTTCGGCCACCGGCAGGAAGGGGTCCTCGATCTCGCCGATGCGGTCGAAGATCGTCTCGATCGTGTAGAGCTTCGGGTCCATCGCGTCCAGCTCGTCCCAGCCGAAGGGGGTTGAGACAGTGGCCTCGGGCACCGGGCGGACGGAGTAGGCACCGGCGATGTTCGCCCCCTCGCGGTTCATGTTGACGTCGAGGTAGATGGTGGAACCTCTCTTCGAGACCTCCCACTCCATCGACGTCGCATCGGGCTCCGCCTCATGGACCATCCTCGAGACCGCCCCGACGAACAGTCGCACCTCGCGGTAATCGTGTTTCCCGTCGAGGGGAACCATGATCTGCATCCCCGTCGCTCCCGATGTCTTGGGGTAACACTCGATCCCCAGCTGGTCGAGGACCACCTTCACGAGCGAGGCAACGTAGCGCACGTCGCTCCAGGCGGCGTTGCCCATCGGGTCGAGGTCGAAGAACGCGTAGGTTGGGCGCGCTTGATCGAGCCCCTTCGCGTGTAACGGATGGAACTCGATGGCGCCGAGGTTCGCGATGTACAGCATGTCCGCGACATCGCGCACCGTCAGGTAGTTGATGGTCTTACTCTCCGCCTGAACGGCAAGCGTCTCTATCCACTTGGGCGTGTGCGCCGCCGCGTTCTTCTCGTAGAAGAAGTCTCCGTGGATGCCGTTGGGCATGCGTTTGAGCGTCAGTGGACGTTCGATGAGGTGGGGGAGCATCGTGGGCGAGGCGTTGAAGTAATAGGTGAGGATGTCGCCCTTCGTGTAGCCGCGCTCCGGGAAATAGATCTTCTCCGGATTGGACAGTCGCAGTTCCTTGTCGCCGGCCTTCGCGAGCCATCCCTCTCCCTTCTTCGCGGCCGGGAGTCCGACGGGGAACTCGATCGTCGTCGGCAGAGGAGAGGTGTCCAC
>JBOGXG010000143.1:0-5060 GCA_050694195.1 Actinomycetota bacterium
CCTCCCAGTAGATCGTGCCGTCGGCGTGCTGCTTGCCGACGAACTCGTGCTCGGTTCCGTCGCCATCGGTAAAGGTGACGGAACGCTTGGGGTTGCCGGCGATCTCATCCGCCTTGTTGGGATGGATGTCGAGCGGGTTCCCGAAGCGGCTGAGGCTGGAGATGGCAAGCGAGAAGTTGTTCCCGACGTGCGATTCGGTCTTCTTCTCGAGGCTGTTGTAGGTGAGGTCGAGGACGGTCGACAGGCCCCGTCCCGGAGAGCTGAACGGGGTCCAGCGGACCAGAGAGTTGCCGTCGGCGACGTTGGCGAGGTGCGTCATCCCGGCACCCAGCTCCTCTCCCACGTAGTGGTAGTAGCGCTCGAGGCCGAGTCCGATCGAGGCGGGCTTGGTGACGATCACATCGGACTCCAGCGGCTGGTTCCCCTTGCTGGCGAACCATTTCGCTGGCGTCGGCGATGTCTCGTAGAGGTCGAAACGGAGCTTGTAGAGCGAGCGATTAACGCCCTCGGGAAGCGAAGGAGGATCGACGAGGACCTGGATCGTGCGTGAGCTCCCCGGGGCTAGGTTGGTGGTGCCCAGTGAGATGTTGGCGCTGTCAGTCATCGTAGGAGTGGGCGTGGCTGGGTCCGGATGGATCCAGCGATAGCGCAGGAACACCGACGACTTGTTGAAGGTAGTCCCCGTCGTCTGGTTTGCAATGGTGACGTCGACACCGTACTTCTGTTGCGTGACGGCATCGGGGTCGTAGGCCATCGACTGCGGTATCGCGCTCGAGGTGAAGCCGACCCGGTACCTCGAGCCGCGATTGGCGACCGTCACGGTCCGCTCCGCCGACACCTGTGTCTGACCGCTGGTGGCATGGGCCTTGGCGGTAAGCACGTGCGGTCCGTCGTAGGCGGGTAGGTTGGCATCGAGCGTGTTCCACGAGGCCGTGTAGGGAGAGCTCGGGTCCTCCGCGAACTTCATCCCATCGGCGAAGAACTCGACCTTGGCGATTCCGCTGTCGTCGCTGGCGGTGGCCGCCACCGAGACCGCTCCGCTGACGGTTCCACCGGTCGGCGATGTGACGCTGACGCTGGGCCCGGCGGTGTTGTCTACCGTGACGGTGGCTCCGTTCGTAGTGTTCGTGTTTCCGGCGTCGTCGTAAGCCTTGGCGGTGACCACATGGCTCCCGTTGGAGACCGAGGTTGAGTTCCAATCGAACTCATAGGGGCTGGAGGTGTCTGTCCCGACCATCGTCCCGTCGACGAGGAACTCGACCTTGTCGACGCGTCCATCATCTGAGGCGCTTGCCGCGAGCCTGACCGCATTGCCGCCGACGTCGGCGCCGGCCCCGGGCTCGGAGAGGAACACCGAAGGGCCGTGGGCGGGGCTGGTCTCGCTATAAGTGACGGCGAGCTTGGGACGCAGCGTCGGCGTCACTGTGTGATCGTCGGGGTAGTAGACGATGTCGTGGTCGGCCACGAGGGTCTCGTCGGCGAACTTCAGCATGACGCCGTGGTTGGGCGCGCTCCCCGCGCTCCATTCCTGTACCAGCGACGTCACGTCGAAGTCGTCCCACGCAGGGATGTCGGTAGCGGTCTTGGAGACCGAAGCGTCCGCTGAGGGATCGATGTCGCCGCCCGGTGAGCCCCAATTGATGCCGCCATCGGCCTCGTGCCAGGTGGCTCCGTCCCCGGTGCAAGCGTAGCTCCCGGTGCCCTCTTTCCACGGGCGTGTTATGCGATGGAGGTCGACCGTGGTGTTGAAGTTGGGCGGCTCGAGGTTCCATAGCGACAGCTCGGCGTCCTGGATGGTGGAGTCGGCGGGGACGTCGGTGAGATCGAACTTCAGGGCGGAGCGGAACTTCTCGCTGCTGCGGGTGCCGACCCACATCCATTCGACCGCGCCGAGGTTGCCGCAGTAGTTGGAGCCGACATGGTTCCACAGCGTAGTGGCCTGACCGTGGTCGGGACCCGGTTGGAGGAACTTAATCGCCTGACCTGTCGGTGGCAGGGTCACCGTTCGTTCGTTGCCGGCATGGCCGTTGGCCAGCACCTCATAGGTGAACGACTTGTCCGGTGACGCCGTCGTATCCCGGAACGAGGTCACGTTGGGATCGCGGATGACGCTCAGCAATGTGTCCGCCGAAGGAGTGAAGCCGGCGCTGGCGGAGCGGTGGACCTCGTAGCGGTCGAAGGATGCTCCGGATGGTCCCGTGAAGCGCTCCCAGTCGAGATCGGCGCCGTCGGCGTGCAGGGTGTCCGGCTGAAGGAGGTGGACCCCATCGCTCGTGTAGGTGACTTCGAGCTTGGGACGGAGCGAAGGCTCCGGAGTGTAGCGTCTCCCGACTCCGGTGACGACGTTCGAACCCAGCGTCTCGGAGTTCCGCTTGACGAGAACGCCGTGGTTCGCTTGAGCCCCGTCGAGCCAGTCCGAGACCAGGCCGGTCAGGTCCCAATCCATCCATTGTTCTTCGGGACCCTGCGGCAACGTGAAGCTCGACGTAGCGGTGGGCGCGAAAGACAGCCCGCTGGTCTTTGTGGAGGTCGACCACGCGCCGGTCATCTTGTGGGCGTCGAGCTGATGCGTTGTCCCGCTGCAGAGATCGGGCTGATCGATATCGGGGTCGTCGAGGGTGCACCACTGGTCGAAATAGAGCTTGAGGCGCGCATCCGTCACGTCGGCGCCGAGCGGGACGTCGCCGAGATCGAACTTCAGAGCGGCTCGCCACACGTCGCTGTTGTCGGCACCGATGTAGACGAAGTCGTCCGTGGTCGGGTAACAGTTCGCGCAGTTCGCCGCGTAGCTGGCGTCCTCACTTGCCGGCTGGATCGTGATGGTGGGATCGAGCAGCACCGGGAATTGGCGTTCGGGGGCACGGAGCCAGCTGGGGTCGATGGAGAGCTCGAGTTCGAACTCCCGCCCGCCCCCTTTCACGGCCAGCTTGGCGTTTCCCTTCCGCTCGGGAGTTGGGACCAGCTTCCCAGGCGACACAGCGTTCGATCCCACCGCCGGAGTCTCCTCGATCATGGGTGCGCTTGCAGCTGAAGTCGGCGAGACCTCGTCACTCGTACCGGCCTCACTATCGGGAATATCGCCACCCTCATTGGTCTCCTCGATCGCCGGGCTAGCTGAGGGCTCGGCCGACGGCGAGGGGTCGCCCTCCGGAGGGCCCTCTGGGGTTTCCGTCGGTTCCGGAGGGCTGGTCGGACTGGATGGTTCAGCCTCGACGTCGCTATCAACGTCCGCTGTGTTTCCTGCGGCGGCCTCCGAAGCATGCGGTGCGGCCAACTCGAACAGGAGGCGACCTCCGTCGCCGTAGAACTCCCAGCTCCCGTCCCTCATCTCCTCGACCTCGAGAGGGCTCCCGCCTTCGGAGCGGAGAGTGAAGTCATACTTCGTCGGAGATCCTCGATCGGGCAGGACGAGGGTCTCCTTCACTCCTTCGCTCAGCAGGTCGTAGCGAAGGTCGACGGCCGCGAAGGCATCGGTGAATGTGAGCCCGCGGCTCTCTTTGACGCCCTCGCTCACGCCGGTTGGGTCAGCACTGAGATAGAAGGAGCGACCGTCCACATCGAAGCGCAGGAAGTCCTCCTCCAGTGCGTCCTTAAAGTGGACGCCGAAGGCATTGGCATCGTTCCGCCACGCGTATCCCTCCTGGCCGGAAGGAACGAGAGCGGAGCGGATCTCTTCCCATCTCCCCGCAGCCCGATAGTGGACGGCACCGGTGTACATCGCGGTCGTGAGGGTGCCATCTAGGTTCCTGAAGGTCTTCGAGGTCGCGGTGCGCTTTCCCACGATCTCGACGCGCTCGGTTCGCGGTGGTTCCGACGGGTCGGGCTCGGCCGGTTGCGCGAAGGCACCCGGCACCAGCAGCAGAGACAACACCAAGGTGATGGCGATGAAGATGCGAAAGATGTGACCAGCGCGCGTGCCGTTCGATCCGATGAATTGCCGCCCCACAGCCGTTCCCCCTCGTAAGGAGCCCGCGCTTCGCTAAAGCGGCTGCCCGCGTTTCCGTTTGGCCCCCCGGCGAAGTACCCGACTCAGTTAAGTACTGACGAGCGACAGGTAAATACACCGGGCATCACGGACGCAAGAGGAACCGCGGACGGTTTTTCCCTTAGTCACTATTGAGCGCTCTGTCGTAGCTATGGCAATAATTTGGAACACATCATCCCGGCGTACGATGAACGCGACGGGCGAATGTGGGACGCACCCTGGCACCTAAGAGCTACGTGACATTCTGGTCACATACACCGCCAAAAAATCGACCGATGACTCGCGCGTCGATCTAGCTATTCGTGCCTTACTCCACGCGGAGTGCGTCGGGCGTGCGGGACCTCTCGGAGAGTGAGTTGTGTCGACCTTAATGAATCAGAGGTGCGACTCGAGGGTCTGGGCGGTGGCGTCGAGGTGCGTCTCCACCCCCAGCGGCAGGGTCAGCATCGGATCGGTGTGGCCGATGTCGAGGTTGCCCAACACGGGGATCCCGGCGGCTTCCGTCCGGGCCGCGACCACGTCCCACAGGATCTTCCGGTCCTCGTCGGAGTAGCCACGCGGACGGCCGACCACCAACCCGGAGATGGAATCGAAGACACCCATGTTCTCCAGGTCGGTCAGGTAGGCATCGACGTGCGCCGGGGGAGGCGCTTCCTCCGACGTCTCGAAGAAGAAGACGCACCCGCTTAGATCGAGCCACTCCCGCGATCCCTTCAGGTGCCAGCAGATCGTCTCGAGGCAACCGCCTATCAAAGGCCCCTCGGCGTCGCCGTCGCGGATCGTCACCCAACCCTCGCTCGGCTGCAGACGTCTAGCCCGGGTGAGGTCGTCCTGGGTATCGAAATCGAGCAACTCCTCCGTCCACACGCGCGCTTGCTCGAACATCAACGGTTGTTCCCGGAACCACGCCGCACGCAGCCACCGGTCGGTGTACGCGAAGACCTCGGGATACTCGGCCATCTCGAGACAGAACGCCGGACCGTAGAAGGTCGCCAGGCCCGCGTGCTGCAGAAGGGCCCAATGCAGGACCGTGATGTCGGAGTACCCCTGGAACCATTTCGGGTTCGCCCTGATG
>JBOGXG010000144.1:0-11658 GCA_050694195.1 Actinomycetota bacterium
GTTCTTGGCGACCTGAACACGGGTCCACGTTTGCCCCTCGTCCTTGCTTATGGCCAGCCACGGCTGACCGCAGTGACCTTTCGGCAGGAACACGGTCCCGTCATCGCCGACGAAGCCATGTCCGTGAAGACCGCCGCAGAAGCCGCCGGCTTCCGAATCGACGCCCGGGTAAGCGGGGGTGCCGGAGGGGGAGAAGGTGATCCCTCCGTCCAGCGACTTCGAGCAACCGGACGACGCGACGTCGTTCCAGCAGTAATAGACGATGTTGGGATAGCCGACGGTGGGGCTGGACGCAGGGGGCCCGGCGAACAATGTTTGGTGATCGTTGACCGGCCGTCCGCACGCCAGTGGGTTGGTGATCCACGTCTTACCGCTGTCATCCGAGAAGGACAGCAGGGCACAGGCAACGGTGAGGTCGATGGTGAAGACACGCGATGAGTCGGTGTCCCCCAGACGATTGTCGACATAGGTGTAGGGATCGAAGGACAAGGCCTGCGCGTTCCGGCCGCCGGGCAACTTGGGGGACACGACATCCCAGGATTTCCCCTGATCCGTTGAGCGCACCACCTCGACGCGAGTGTTCGATTGGATCGCGGAGGTGAACACGGCACCGTCATTGGTCATGCCGACGGTTGGTTCACCCGACTGCATGCCGATACGGCTGAGGACGGGCTTAGGTGCTTTCTTGGTGACGGCAGGGGATCTGATGACCTTCCCGCCGGCGTAGTGGGGCACCGCTCGCTTTCCCGACTCGCCCGGAGTTATCGCTCCGGCTCCGGCGGTGGGTGCCCCCGATACGGAGATAGCCATCGCAGCGATGGCCCCCAGCGACACGAGACTCGTCCAACGTCGTCCAGCGTTCACACGCTTCCCCTCCTAAGTTTGTCCACCCCTCACGATTCGCCCCGACCCGTGACACTCCTCCCAGAGGGAGCGAGTGAGCACCCGGCCGGTGGAGATAGCCCGTTTCGGCTATTGCCACGGGCGAGCCCGGGCCCCACAGTTTCCTTATGGCACATCGACCGGTGGTGCTGCTTGTGGATGATGACGCTCCCATGCGCGAGCTCCTGACCACGATCTTTTCCATGCATGGCGGATTCCGCATCGGAGGCGTAGCGGCCGACGGGTTCGAGGGGGCCATGCTGGCCGCCGATGTCCTTCCCGACGTGGTCGTTCTCGATTACTTCATGCCTCGCTGGGACGGTGAGAAGGCAGCCGACTTCATACGTCGTCACACGCCCTCCTCGAAGATCATCGCTTTCTCCGCCGTGTTGGGCGAGCCTCCTGAATGGGCCGACGAGTTCCTCGTGAAGAGCGACATCACCCAGTTGGTTCCACTCGTGGAAGAGATGCTGGCCATCGCCTAGTCGCCTCGAGCTGCCGGCTCGTGGATCGGCAGCGTCACGATGAAGTGACAACCACCGTCCGTCGCGTCCCCCAGCGACAGGTCTCCCCTATGTGCCCTGGCGATGGCCCGGGATATGAACAAGCCGAGCCCGGTGCCGGTCTTCGAGCTCCCGAGCCTGGAGAACTTCCTGAAGAGCTCGTCCAAACGCTCGGCGGGGATACCCGGGCCCTCGTCGATGACGCAGATCTCGATGTCTTCGCCCTGACGCGAGAGTTTGATGTCGACCGAGGTTCCGGGCGGACTGAATTTCAGTGAGTTCGAGATCAGGTTCATAAGAACCTGGCGGATCTTGACGTTGTCGACCCGGATCACGGCGTCGTCTTCGACGGACACGATCAGACGATGCCCGTCGGCGATCGCGCCCAGATCTGCGACCGTCTCCTCGACCAAGCCGCTGGCCAGGACATCCTCGAGGTCGAGGTCGATCTCCCCTCCGAAGAGCGCCGCCGCGCTCCCGAGCGACGAGATGAGGGAATCCATCGTGCGGACGCCTCTTCTTATCGCGGCCGCGCCGGCAGTTACGAGGGCAGGGTCCAGATCGTCGGCGTCTTCCAACGCGCTGGCGTAGCCCTTGATCACCGCTAATGGATTTCGCAGTTCGTGTACGAAGAAGGCAAGCACCTCGTCGACGGAATCGAACCGGTCCTCGGCCCGCCCGGATAGCTCCTCGGCCATCCTCCCCCTCGCTCTGTCCGGTTTGGGTATTTCCTCCCGGTTACTTCGTCGAGGGACGCGCGAACTCCTCCCGACCAAGGGATGAACCTCGGTGGGACCTACGGGCTTGGGTACCCGCCTTGTTCGAGGTGGATCAGGAGAGTCGCTCGACGATGATGGCCATCCCCTGACCACCACCAACGCACATCGTCTCGAGTCCGATCGTTTCGTCGCGGGTTTGTAGATCGTTCAGGAGGGTCGTCATTATCCGGGCGCCCGTCATGCCGTAGGGATGTCCGAGCGCGATCGAGCCGCCATGAGGATTGAAGTTCTCGGCGAATGGATCGGCTCCGAACTCGCGTGCCGAGGCGATGACCTGCGCCGCGAAAGCCTCGTTGAGCTCGATCACGTCTACGTCCTCGATCGACATCCCCGATTGCTTCAGAACCTTGCGAACGGCCTCGATCGGTCCAACGCCCATGATCTCCGGCGCAACGCCGGAGACCGAGGTTGCGATTATCCGTGCGAGCGGCTTGACCCCCAGTTGCTTGGCGCGCTCATCGCTCATCACGATGACCGCGGCGGCGCCGTCGTTCAGCGGACAGGAGTTCCCGGCTGTGACTTTCCCGTCGGATCTGAATGCGGGCTGGAGCGAAGCCAGCTTCTCGAGCGTCGATGAGGGCCGAGGGCCGTCGTCCATCTCGACGACCGTCCCATCCTCCTTCGTGAACGGCGTGATCTCGCGCGCGAAGAAACCGGAGCCTTGAGCGGCGACGGCTCGCTCCTGTGAGCTCTGGGCGAAACGATCCATGTCCTCTCGGCTCACGTCGTACTTGTCGGCGACGTTCTCCGCCGTCATGCCCATCGGTATGTACACGTTGGCGATGGGAGCGTCGTCGCCGAAGAGCTTGGGGTGGAGCTCCTCCATATCCTTCGGGTATCCGTCGACCTGCGAGATGGACTCGACGCCGCCGGCGAGGTACACGTCCCCTTCCCCGGCCCTGATCGCGTGGAACGCCATGCGGATCGTCTGGGTGCTGGACGCACAGAAGCGGTTGACGGCGGTACCGGGGACGTGATCGGGGAGCCCTGCCAGCAGGGCCACCCGGCGTCCGAGGTTCATGCCTTGCTTCTGCTCCGGAAACCCGCAGCCGATCATCACGTCGACGATCTCGCCCGGATCGAGTTCGGGAACCTTCTTCAAGACGGCTTCGATTGCGAAGGCGGCCAGGTCGTCGGGACGTACGTCGTTCAGCGATCCCTTCTTGGCGCGTCCGATCGGCGTCCGGGTTGCAGCGACTATGACGGCTTCAGGCATGGAGGTGACTCCTTGGTAGACGAGGTTCCACCACGAGCCTACCCCCGGGTTTCCTAGTCGAAATCCGAGCGCTATCCCTTACGTTGCTGCACCAGAAACCCGCTACACGTTCTTTGGGACGGTCTTCTCGGCCGCGGAGGCGGCGTACTCCTCGTCTCCATCGAACTGAACGCGGACGACGTCATCCTTCTTGACCGCGTTCCTCGGTAGGGCGACCGTCGCGGAGCCATCCTCGGCGGTGGTGGCGATGGCCACCTCCTGACCGTTGAGGAAGAAGCGGATGGCCCGCCCGGGCACGGCCTCGTTCTCCTCGGCAAGCAAGGTTCCCGTGATGTCGACGGTCCCCTGTCCTTTGGCGAAGTCGATGGTCATGCTCGTCGCCTCGGGCTCCTCCACCGGAGTCTCGGTGGGGGAAGGCGAAGGCTCCGTGGGAGAGGGTGAAGGCTCGGTCGGGGAAGGTGAAGGCTCCGGCTCCGGCTCACCGGCGGTGTTGGTTTGGAGGGCCGCGATCGCGAGCAGCGGGATCTTCACCGTGTTGGCGTAGGCATCGCCGACGTTCTGAGGCTGTTCGGTTGGAACCGCCCACTGCCATTGCATGCCGTCGATCTCCGTCGTCGGTACGGGGGCCGCCGCGTTATCTGTGTCGTGCGTGACGAAGTAGTGCACGCCATGTGAACCGAAAGCTCCCTGACGGTATGGGCCCTCGTAGCCTTCTGGCGCCTCGGTTAAACAGGGAAGGTTGGGATAGTTGCTGTTGTGATCGCGCAGCCACTGGTAGCTCTCACCGGGGAATGCCCTCGGGGACGGGTTGTCTCCCGTGCCGTCGTCGAGGCAGGCATCGTCGCGGTAGTACGGAACCACCGCGGGATTGCCGAGCGAGTTGACGTTCTTCATCTCGAAGATGTACACCAGCGAGCCGTTGTCGCCATTCCCGGAGACCTGTTCCCAGTTGAGGAAGGCCAGCGGTTTCGTGAATGTCGGATCCGGCGCGTCGAAGAAGGCGGGGGACCCGTCGGGCAGCTCGTCCACCTGACCGATGTCATCGTTCACGCCGTCGATAGGGACACCGGCGGTCTTCGTCTCGTTGTAGTACGTCGCCACCTGGTCGTGGTTGTAGTCCCACGACGTGTAGAGGCCGTCCGGCGGGATCGGATGCACCCTCACGCGATATCGGTAGGTGATCGCATCCCGGTAGAAGGTCTCCGTCTTCGTCACGTTCGTACCGGAGTCGGCACCCCATATCTCCCGGATAGCGCGCACCGGACCGGCAAGCTCACCCAAGAGAGCTGAGTTCGCCTCCCAGTTGACCTGCTCGTCTTCGAAGCCCACCAGCGATATGGACGAGTCGGGGCTCTGTTGGAAGGCGCGTCCCTTCCAGCGGTCGATGAGGTCGGGACCGTATTGACCGGTGGTACCCGGCTTCGTGACGTGCATCTCCCGCACCATCCAGCGCCCCGTTGCGCGCCAGTTGTACGTGTCTGTGGTGACGGTAACTCCATCGCGTGGGAACCGATCTGTGGATTCACGAACCGCTCCGGTGGCCGGGTCGCAGACCGTGCCCGAGAGATTCGGACCGTACCCGGTGTTGGAGGAGCCGAGCTTCTCCGGATCGTCGTCCGCGAACGTGTTCCTATCGATCCACTCATCCGCGTTGGCGTCGCGCTCGTAGGTGACGTAGCCGTTCTCGGCCGTGAAGCTCGAGCCACCTTCTTTCGTGAAGAGGTAGACGAAACGGGTGGTCGCCGGATCCCGTGGATCGACGAGGCGTATCTCCTGTCGCAGGTCGCCGGTTCCGGCAGGCCCGGTTGTGTCCATCGGAGCCTGCGCCCCTGCGTCGGAGGCCATGAACACCACCTCGTCGTCGTTGTCCAGCGTCGTAACGGGGTCTTCGGTGGCGCTTTCGCCCTCGGGATAGGTGGCTGTGCATTCGCCGGCCGTCTTCTTCCACGATTCCACGTCCCACTCATAGCTCAGCTCCTTGTCGGTGCCGGAGTAGAACCCGAAGTCGGAATCGGCGTTCGCCAAGAAATAGGGGAACCTCTCGTCCACCTGGACCGGTATCTCGCTGAAGGAGTCTCCGTCCCAGGCGAAGGCGGCTACCGCGTCGGGATCGACACCGGTCTGTGCCTCGGCCGGAGGGACGATCAGCGTTCCGTTGTGAGCATCGCGGATGCCGTCGACCGCTCCGCTTGGATAAGGCTGAGCGACACCGTCGGCGGAGGGACCCGACCAACCGGGGAGCTGGGCCCCCGTCAGTACGACCGGCTCGACTCCACGCGCCGGAACATCCGCCGGGGACTGTGCGCTTGCTACCGGGATGCTGGGAAGTAGGCCTACGGCTGCAGCCGCAAGCGCGGCGCTCATGATCTTGCGTGTCAAGTTCGTCCCCCGTTCGTTCGTATGTGTCGTCCTGCGATTGTTCTCCGCTGTTTCACCTGGTCCTGCGCCTCATCCTTCGTGGGGCACGATCACCCAAACCTCGGCCGTCCTCTTGTCCGGAAGAGTGATCTCGACGCCGTTCGAAAGCTGCTCCGACGTGAAAGTACCTACCGGTTCGAGGTCGGGAGCGCGGCGGACGGCGAAGGTCTTGCCGGCCGGAACGTTCTGTAGCGCCACGCGTGTAGTGCTCTCATCCGAGTCCTGGCGGAACACCAGAAGCGCGCCGCGAGCCTCCTCCGGGTTCCACGACTGCAGAGCCGTCCACTGCTTCTCGAGGGGGTCGGCCAGCAGGGGGTAGATCATCTGGGTGAAGAGGTCTCGCTGCTGCCTGTAGAACGCGATCCAAGGCGCGGCCTCGTCGATGACAGCCGGAGGGACCTCGCGAAGATCCGTGAAGAACGTGATGTGTCCGGTGAGTGCCGCAGCCATCAGCGTCGCCACCGGATGCCTCTCGTACGCGCGGCCCCCCAGAGAATGCTGTCCGAGGGACGCGGCCGGTATCCAGGGACTCAGGTTCCAGATGTTGTGCAGGAGTTGCTCGGGCGGGGGCGACCCGTTCTGGAACCAGGAGGGGCCCCGGGTAACCGATCCGAACGGGAACAAACGGTAGTCGTTCGTTTCGTCGATCTGGAACGTGACGTGTGGATAAGCCGCGCGTAGCCTGTCGAGCATGGCGACGAAGCGGTCCCTGTAGTCGTACAGATCGCCCTGTCCCAGACAGTCCAGCCACACGAGGAAATCGAACTTGAAGTACTGAACCCCCCACTCCTCGATCGCCTCTTCGAGTCGCGTTTCGATGTGGGGGATCACGTCCGGCCCCCACGTCGCGATCCCGGCTTCGTTGGACGAGCTGTCGGGGTCGGCTGCGTTGGCGCCGACGAGCGCCTGACCAACAGGGGTGCATCCCCATTCGGGGTGTGCCCGATACGTCTGCGAATTGTGGTTGAAGTGCATCGGACTCATCCACAATCCCAGCTCCATCGGAGCGATCGCCTCGCGCACCGCCTCGAACTCCGAGTCGGGGAAACGAGGAGCGAACTTCGATCCCGGCTCCCCGTCCCAACGCGGCTCGGGGAACTCCGGTGAGTCCGGCTGCCAGTCCCCTGAGATCGCCTGCCATCCATCATCCAGGATGAAGGTCTCGACGCCCAGCCTCTTTGCGAGCGGGGCCACCTCCACGATCGTTTCGAAATTCATGTCGTCTTTGGCTCCGGTGGAGATCTGGTTCGAGTCCGTTCCGTTCGAGTTGAACGTGACGTCGTGGTCGTAGGGCTGCAGGCGGTGCTCCGTGAGGTACTTGAAGAACTGCCACGGCTCATCGCCGGCCCCCTTACCGAAGCCGAGGAAGGTCGGCTCGAGTTTGAGTTCGCCGCCCGGCGCGATCACCCGATGCCTGCCCGGGGATCCGGTGGGATTCTCCGCGTGTGCGTTCTCCTCGAAAGGGCCAAGCGACACGATGTCGCGCGAGTGATCGACCACCAGCGCAGCTGAGTCGCCGTCGTAAGCCGCCCTCGATGATGGGAAGTCGTTCCGTTCCATGACCATGAATAACGAGCGGTCGTCCTTCTGGACGGAGATCCACTGCGCGGCGCCGGTTACCGGTTCGCCGATCGCTCCGCTGTGGCTGTCCCTCCACGTCCCGGCATGCGGATCGCCGATCGCGAGGTCCGGCCCGGTCCAATGCGACTGCTCGTCCTCGTTCCACCCGCGCCAATCGGCACCCGCCCGGAAGGCATGGATGGTCGCCGCGACCTCGCTACCTACCGCGGCCCGCTCCAGTGTTGCCCCTCCGACGGCGAGGGCCGCGAGAGGCTTGATCGTCGTCTGACTCCGGAAGCCGGCGATCCCGTTGTAGGTCTCGACGATGCGGGTGACCGCGACCCCGGGCCCCGACAGATCGATGACGAGACGAAGCCCGCCGTCTATCTGGACGACCTCGACCGCCTCGACGGCGAATAGGTCACTCGTGAGCTCCGTCGCGCCGATCGTGATCGAGAAGTCGGGGCCACCGGCGCTCCATGATTCGTCTTCGCCTCGTTTGTCGATCAACGAGGTCGTGACGAAGGCATCCCGGGCCCACGACCGCTCGACAAGCGGATTGCCGAGGACCAGTGCGTCGTCGGTCACGACGGCGTAGACACTTCCGGACCGGATGATGCCGTCAGCCAGGGGCGGCGCGGACAGCGCCGATGCGCCGGGAAGCGCAGCAACGCAAAGCATCGCTGCTATCGCAAGGGCAACGCGCCGGATCAAGGCTGGGGTGTCTCGACGGCGACGGGCGTTGCGCTCGGGCTCGGCGTCGGCTCCGGCTCGTCCACCCCGAAGTAGATCGGCGACGTCAGTGCGAGCATCAGCTGACGGTTCGTGCAATACGTCGTCGGTGCTTCCCCGAAGATCTCCGCGACCATGTCGATCAGTCCGCAGGCGGGAGTGAGCTGCGCGCGGACATCCGCCGCATCCTCCAGGAAGACCTCGGCTCGCACCCAGGTGGAAGCTTCCGGAACATCGATCTCGTGGACGAACGGGTCACCGACGACCGGCACCTGGGCGAGCGTCTCGCTCCCATCGGTCACGAGACGGAGCGTGGCGTGGTCCGCCCCTTCAACCGTCGTCCGCAATGTGCTCCCGGGCTCGACACTGTCTCCGATGATCGAGTTGAAGTTGTCGCCTCCCTCGGCGGCCTCGAGGAACACCCGCGGCCCTCCGAACGCCGGAGGCTGATGCGAGATGCTTGTTCGGCCGGCCCGGAGCCCGTCGAGGATGCCTTGCGTCGTCGGCTTCTTGGCGAAGACCCACGTTGTCGGCTGCCCGACGCCACCACCGGCCGAGATCGAACGCCAGTGGTTGTCGCTTCCGCCCGATGCGGCGACCGTTTCGCCCGCATCGAGGAACGCATCCCAGAAGCGCAACGAGAAGTCATTGTCGTTGGCGGATGGAAGGGGATGCTGGAAGAACCACGGCCCGATGTTCCAAACCTCGACCGTGTCGGGCACGAACTCGTGTCCGTAAGCATCGATCCAATCCTGGTCGCTCGGGTGATTGATCTGGAATGCCCCGCCTTCGGCACGGATCTCCGCGGCCAGACGCTCGACATCAACGAGCGAGGATGCGCCTTTGTCCAGAACGCGGTCGATCCCGAGCATCTGGGCATGGCCCTGCAAGGAGTTCTCGTAGCCGGGGATCCAGATGAGACCCTCTGACCCGAACGCCGGATCCTGTGTCGAACGAACGTCCTGATGATCGGTGATGGCGAGGTAGTCGAGCCCTCGCGCCCGGGCGTTGTCGCCCTGCTCTCCGACCGACCAGCCGAACGTGTAGAACTCTTCTGGACCGGTGTTGTCGTCGCCCGGACCCCCCCAGGAGTCGTGCGAGTAGGTCGTGTGTACGTGGAGGTCGCCCGCGTACCATTGACCTTTCGGCTTGTCTTTCGGCTTCCCTACAGCCGGGGCGTTCGGAACCACGAGGGCGACTGCGAACGCACAGGCGAGGACGCCTCTCAGAGCGGATCTCATGTCGTCCCCTTTCGCACCGGGTGCGCGCCCGACGCGCGCGGCCTACGCAGCGCTATGGGGTTTCTCCGGGGCGCGGCGGGAATCCTGCGCCGCCGCCGAGTTGGTCCCGCTCGAACTTTGCCGCCCACGAGCGCGTTTAAGCACTCCCCTGCTCCAAAGTTCGGCACGAGCCCCACGACCCGTCGGGGATGCCGTAGGGGTTACCTCGGGCGCGAGAAGAGGTCTGGGTCCCCCCGGATCCCAGACCTCTTCGCTTACGGAATCGTTGGTTTTAGCGGGAGATCGCGTTGATGGAGAGGACGAAGTCTGCCGACCAATCCTCTGCTACCTCTCGAGTCTCAACGTCCTCGAGCTGACGCAACCACTCGCGGCCTTTCTCCGTCAGCTGGAATTGCTCCATGCCCTGCAGAAGACCCGCCTCGCGAAGCTCGTTGATGATGATCGCAGTAACCGTTCTCACCCCTTCCGTTCTCGCCGTCGTTGCCACCCGTTAAGACGCCACGGTACCGGAGAGGTTTCTTGACTGTCAGGTCCATTTTCTTGGTCGGTGCCCCGGCGAGACCGCCGGGATCTCTGCATCGGCAAGCCCATGCGTACCTGTGACCTGCTTCACTTGCCCGGCCGCCTGCTTTGGTGAAGACTTTGCGAGGGTTTGTCCTGCTTGGGAGGCGGCGGATTGCAGCAGGTGGAGCACGACGTGCCAAAGGGACGTTTCTCACCGGTCAAAGGATTCGCGATCGTCGCCACCCTCGCCATAGCGGGCGGCGCCTTCCTGGTCCTTTCGCAAGCCGAGTCCCAACCCCCGACAGCCGAAGCAGCCAACGCCAAGCCGGCTGAGGCTCCGACAGAGCAAGAAGCGGTAGCAATTTTTAGTGAGCTTGAACGCCTTCTGAACGAGGTCTATCTGTCGAACGATCTTTCGGCATTGGACGAGGTTGCCGTGCCCGGCGGCCCGGCTGCAAACCGCATCGAATCCGATTTCCGAAAGTTACGAGATGCCAACGCGACGTTTCGTCGGGATTTCCGGACCAAGAGCCTAGTAGTTGAGATTACGGAGGACAATCGGATCAAACTGACCCAGGTCGCGGTCAGTGACGGACGCATCATCCATGAGAGCGGGCGGGATATTACGGGCGACAGAAAGCCCCAGCTGCAGACCATCGAGTGGATCCTTGTGAGGAATCATGAACTCTGGCGTATCTACGACTCGATCGTCACGAAGGTTGAAGCGACTAGGAGTTCCAAGAACTAGTGTTCCTTCTCAGGAGACTCTGTTGGATTGTGATGCTGCTTCCGTTTGTCTTCTCCGTTGCAAGTGCTGACGGGCCCGACGGAGATGCGAATGTCATTTCTGGCGGGTCCGGAACAAAACCAGGTGTCCAAGTCGAAGTCTTCACAATTGATTTGGGTGATGAAGGCAGCACCGCCCAACGTCCGTCTGGGAACGGTAAGGGTGCCCCGGTGCCTACTGGGCTCATTCCTCACTCTTGTGTTCCTGTTTTCAATGGCGGTGTCGATCTCGACTACGTTTTCTCGCCGGCCGGGGGAGCCGACTGCGCTTCCTTCATCCCGCCGGCCCCCGACACGCCGGCCCAACCCGGGACGCCACGGGGTCCCTCTCCTGAGGAACTCGCGGCGATCGCCTCGGATCGCGCGATGGCGCTGGCGGAGGCTCCGCGGTTGGAGATCGCGCCGGGCTCGGTGGGACTGACCGGGCTCGAGTCTTACTTCTGGCTTGCACGTGAGCCTCGTCCGGTCAGTGCGACGGCGCAGGCCCCCGGCATCTCGGTGACCGCGGAGGCATACCCGATCCGGTACGCGTGGCGGTTCGGGGACGGGGGCGAAAGGATCACGGGACACGCCGGGCGCAGGTGGACGCGACGTCGCCCGGGCAACATCGCCCACATGTACGAGACGAAGGGTCGCTATCGGGTGGAGGTGGAGGTCGTGTGGGCCGCCCGCTGGAGGATCGGGGCGGGGGAGTGGATCCCGCTCGGCTACTTCAGCGGCTCGGATTCCGTGCCCTACCAGGTGAGGCAGGTCCGCTCGGCGCTCACGCGCAAGCGCTAGTTGCGAAGGGCACTGATCGGAGCCGCGTGCGCTGTCCTATCCCTCGCCGGATGCGCCCAACACCAGGTTCGGCTCACGATCCAGGCACCGCCGACGTTTGCGGAAGAGCCGGGTGGGTTCGAGGTCGCAACGGTGACTCGGGTCATAGACGGAGACACGATCGAAGCTCGGATAGACGAACGGTTCGACGGTGCGGGTGGGGGAGAGGCGCGTCTCGGAGAGTCGTACGACATCCGTCTCATCGGGATCGATACGCC
>JBOGXG010000145.1:0-2491 GCA_050694195.1 Actinomycetota bacterium
TTCGGCAAGGAGGGACCCCGCTACGCCATAGAAGAGATGACCGAAGAGAGATTCATCAGCATCACTTACGACGACTGAAGGCGACCGGTTGCCTTTGGAGGGGCCTGCATGCATGGGTATACTGAGCCGAGACGGAGCACTATCCACGGTGCGAAGGGTGCAGCGATGAACCGCTCAGTCACGGGTGCGTCTGTGCATGACCTCTCCCACCAGGTAACGGGAAGGGAGCCCGGACGCAGCACATATCCTCACTACGACGAAGCGGTGCTCGGCTTGCCGGGTTTCTGGTACCCGGTCTGTTTCGCGACCGATGTCCGTAGCGATCGGCCAACCGGCGTCGTGGTCCGAGGCCACAAGCTTGCGCTCATGCGGGATGAAGAAGGCACGGTTCGCGCGCTGGTGGATCGATGTCCTCACCGCGGAGTGCCTTTATCCATCGGTACCTGCGAGTTTCCAGGCACACTCACATGTCGCTACCATGGCTGGACTTGGGACCTCAAAAACGGTGCCCTCAGGGCCGCTCTGACCGATGGAGCGGATTCTCCCATCTGCAAACAAGGAAGGGCGCAGGCGCGCACATACCGTGTACAAGAGAAGGCCAACATGGTGTGGGCCTACGTCGACGATAACGAGGTCCCCGACCTGAGCGATCAATTGCCCGATGAGTTTTCTGCAACGGATCTTCTCGTTTTGGGGCGGTGGCAGGACGTCGACGCCGATTGGCGTCACGGTGTAGAGAACGGGTTCGACGAGGGCCATGCAAAGATGCTCCACCGGACTTCCTGGTGGAAGACCTTCCGTTACGTGCCGGCCTGGTCCAAGATCAAGGTCACGACCTCAGAGGATGGCCGCACGTTGACCCGAGCCGTAACGGATAAGGGGTACGAGACTGAGTACCCGGGGCTTGGGACGTGGCCACATAAGCGGCATTGGTGGCAGATCCCCGAGGGAAAGCCGGGAGGCAAAAGTAAGCCTCCCGTCGTATCGGTCGATCTTCCCGGGATCGTGCGGGTCCACTGGCCCGAGCACCCGCTGGGGGAGTTTGACTTCTGGGAGATATGGGTCCCCTTGGAGCCCCACCGGTATCGCATCTTCCAACTACTGACGCAACGAGCCCGGGGCTTTACCCGCTGGCGTACGCGCATAATGTACGACGTTGCCATCCGTTGGATCTATCACCACAGCTTCCACGATGAGGACCTGCTCATGGTGAGAGCCATGGAGACTCCGCCCGAGGTTCTCTACCGGCCAGATCGTTCCATCAGTGCCTGGCGACGGATGGTTGAGGACTACCTAACGGAACATGACCTCAGCGACCATCCATCGACCTACGGGCCGGACGAGGCTCAGAGCTTGCGAAAGACCTAAGGTTCACCGGCCGCGTGCTCCGGTGAGAAGGTGCAGTCGGTATCGAGCTCAGGAGCGGGAACCAGGACTCGACCTCGGCCCCTCCAACTCCACCTCTTCAAGGAGCTTCTCGCCCAGCGAATACCAGGTCCCGTTATCGTGACTGTAGGCGTAGTGATAGAGGGGCTTCATGATGTCCATCTTCTGATCCATCGGCGCCTCATATAGTTCGCGGTCGACGCGAACGGCCACGACCTTGCCCCAAAAGAGGTCGGCCTCGTACTCGAGATGGTCGATCTTGAAAACCTCGCACTCGAAGCTCGCCATGCACTCCGCAACGCTCGGAGTCTTCACCTTGGCGGAGGCGATCGGCGTAAGACCGGAAGCCGCGTATTTGTCCTCCTGCGGGAACCCCGTTCGGTTTGCCTGGCGCACGATGTGCTCCGGGGGAACATTGATCACGAATTCGCCGCTGTTGACGATGTTTTGGTAAGTCCGCTTGCTCGTTCTCGTCTCAGGGGAGGCGTACCCGCCGATGCCGAGGATGATGACCTTGTCCGTTGGCGCGATCGACTCGACGTTCGTGTACGACGCGAAGTAGACGAGGCTGTACGGGGCAACGTGAGGGTTCCCGTTGGGTTCGAGTGATGAAACGAGCATCGCCGGGAGGGGAGGCCAGTACAGTGTCCCGAAAAGGTCGTCGACGGAAACGTCGACCCGGTCCGTGCTCATTCGAACTCCTCTCCTCCCGAGGCCATTGCGCTAGGCGGATGCTTTGCTAAGCCGACTCCGAAGGCAACCGTCTGTCGATTGAGTATACCGATGTATGCAACGCTCTCTCGGCTGCGGAATAAATGACCAACGGGAACGACGGCCGAGTCTTCGCGGACTTGAGAAGGGCTCGCCCATCCCGGGACGGGGCGAAGAAATCGATGGCCTGCGTCCAAGACAGCGGCGGGTCTACCTTCGACGATCGTCTTCGGGAGTTACGGACGAGAACGTAATCATTGGCCACGCATGGCAATGGCGTCATCCGGGCAGGGGGACCCGACAAGATCTCGGGCGTTATCGGTCGCGATTACTCAGGGAGGGTCCGAAAGGATTCGCTTGGCTGGGGCGAGGAAGGAATCGAGTACACGGAGAC
>JBOGXG010000146.1:0-17307 GCA_050694195.1 Actinomycetota bacterium
CGGAAGTCGATGCCGGATGCCGTGAGCCGGGACTCGACGCGCGCTAGTTCGGCATCGTTGGGTAGCACGATCTCGAACCGGTCGAGGCCGCGCGCGCCGCGCGGCGGAGGCGGCGCGCCGACGCCGGCCCAAGTGTTGAGGCCGAGGTGATGGTGGTAACCGCCGGCGGCGACGAAGAGCGCTCCGGGATAACTCCGCACCGTGACCTCGAACCCGAGCACGGCGCGGTAGAAGTCCTCCGAGGCGGGGATGTCCGCCACCTGGAGATGGACGTGACCGATGCGGGTATCAGCGTGGGCCGAGGGGGCCGGATCGGGGCTTCCCCCCAGTTCGCCGATGACGGCGTCGACGTCGAGCGGAAGCGTGGCCATAGCGAGTTCGCCATCCGGGCTGCGACGCCATTCCGTCCGCGGCCTGTCGCGGTAGATCTCGATGCCGTTGCCCTCTGGATCGTTGAGATACATCGCCTCGCTGACGAGGTGGTCCGCGGCACCGGTGAACGACCACTCCGCATCTACCACGCGACGGATCGCGCGGGCGAGCTCGATGCGGGAGGGGACGAGAATTGCGAGGTGGAAGAGCCCGGTGGTGCGCGGCGGCCGCAGGGGCGCTTCGGGTCGATGCACGAGTTCGATGGCGGCACCGGAACCGGCTCCTAGACGAACCACGTCGGCGGACGCGTCGAGGATGCTGAGACCGAGGGCACGGTCGTAGAACGTTCGCATCACGTCTAGATCCCCGACGATGAGCCGAACCGCTCCAGGTGCGGTCTCGGGATGGATAACGTCGCCCGCGAGGGTCGTCTCTCTCTTCTCACCCACCGCCATGTTCGTCTCCCTGGTCGTTCGGACAACTCACCGTTCGATAACAAACCTGATGGGAACCGATTCCCACCCGACCGGCCCGGCGACCCGAACTAACCGCCCCGAGAGCCGGCGCGGGCGCGTTCCCGAGGGTCCGGAAGCGGCGTCAGTACCTCCTTGAGCTTGTCGCGCAGATGCTCGTAGTTGGGCGGCAGCGAGAGAGCTTGGCCGAGCGTTTCGATGGCCTCGTCGGCCGTGAACCCGGGCCCGAGGGTCGCGATCTCGAACAAGACCCCCGAGGGCTCCCTGAAGTAGACCGATCTGAAGTAGTAGCGATCGATGATGGGAGTAGCGGCGCCTCCGGCGGCGATCACGCGTCCGCGCCACCCGGCGTGATCGCCCATGGGCGACGCCCATGCCACGTGATGCACCGTGCCGGCGCCGCTAAGGGGACGAGCGTCCGGAGCGTCGTCGAATGCGTAGTACCCCCCTCGACGCTCGCCGCGCACCTCCCACTCGCCGTCCCCGCGAGGATTGAAGCCCAGGCCTTGCTCGAAGAAGGCCGCGCTCCTGGCCGGAGCGCTGCTGTAGGCGCGCACCCCATCGAAGCCCAGCAGCGCGAAGTCGAGGGGGATCTCTGGATGCTCGGCGCGAAGCCGATCGTCGTTGCTGGTATCGATCACCAATCCGAGATCGAGTCCTTCGGGATCGGAGAACAGGAGTGACCGATCGAGCCGCTCCGTGGCCACGCCTTCGTGCTCGAGTCGCTCTTGCCAGAAATCGAGAGCCTCTGAGGCGGCGACTCGGAACAGGACCCTGTGCACCATCCCATCGCCGGCCCGACCGGGAGGGACGCCGGGGTACTCGAAGAACGTGATGTCCGACCCCGCGCTTCCTTTCTCGTCGGCGTAAAACAGGTGATAGACCGTCGGATCGTCCTGGTTGACGGTCTTCTTCACCAGTCGCAGACCCAACACGCCCGCATAGAACTCGACGTTCCGGGGAGCATCGCCGGTGATCGCGGTTACGTGATGTACGCCCTCGAGTTGCATCCAGACCTCCTGCACACAGCCTTCCCCGCCCCCGGAACGGCGAACCTCGGGGCTCCCGCCGGCCAATCCGGGCGGAAAACGTCCCCGGCGTTACTATTGTGGCTAAATGTCACTAAAGAGGCTGTTGTTCTTCATGTGCATCACCTTCGCCTTCTTCTTCGTGGTCACGAAGCCGGCGGCGGCGGCCCACTTCGTGAAAGAGGCCGGGGAGAGCATCGGGCAGTGGCTGGAGACGGCGGCGCACTCGCTCGTCAAGTTCTTCGAGTCCCTGGCCTGAGCTCCCATGGCGCACGACCCGAAGCGATACCTGACGCCGGAGGAACGCGTGGTGCTCGGAGTCCGTCGTCACTTTGCGGTCCTCATCCCCGAGGCCTTGCTCGCGGTCGGCGCGATAGTTGCGGCCTTGCTCGTAGGCACCCTAACGAGCCCCGACGAAGGCTCGACGTTCATCGACTCCGTCTTCGGCGTCATCGCCGTCGCCGCGGTGGTGAGGCTCGGTTGGAAGGTGTGGCTGTGGTGGGAGGACAGGGTCTTCGTAAGCGATCAGAGGATCTTCGAGGTGTCGGGCGTGCTCACGCGGCGGGTCGCGTCCATGCCCCTGCTGAGAGTCACCGACCTGACCTACGAACGGTCACTCTACGGGAGGATCCTCGGCTACGGCGATCTGATCGTGGAATCGGCGGGACAAGATCAAGCGCTGAAAACGATCAGGCGGCTCCCGCATCCCGACGACTTCTACAGAACGATCACATCGCTGGTTATCGGGCGCCTACCGTCACCGGTGCCCGATGACGAGACCATCTTCACGGGGGGGCCGGACGACCCGGACGACACGGGGCCACTTCCCCGGATAACGATCTAGGCACATCACCGGGAGAACGACCTGTGGAACTGACGGAGCGCTTGCGTGCGTGGACCTCCAGGCGGATGCGCCTCGAGGAGCCCGCCGGGACCCCGGAGCAGGCGTTGCGAGCCGTCGTCGCGGTGTACTCGACACATCCGACCTCGCCGCTGGCGCTGCGGGCGCGGTGTAGATCGTTCAGTCGGACGCGCTACAGCAACCTGGACCGGAGACATAAAGCGATCCGGATCCCGGCGATGCGACACACCGTGTTCCTCATCCCCACGGACCACGCCGCTCGCGTATTCACCGCGACTCGCCCTTCGATCGCTCACGCGTTGAGACCCTTGAAACGGATCGGTTTCTCGAACGTCGACTACGAACGATCGGCGAGACGTATCCTCACAGCCGCAAGCGAACCCATCACTGCGCGCGATCTCGGAGATCTAGCCGGGCTCAAGGGTGCCGAACTAACGACGGTGCTCCGTTGTCTCCGTTACGAAGGTCGTTTGTTGACTTTGGCCGGCGAGAGCCTCAACAGCTCCCCCCATCTTTACGTCTCGATGGCGTCATGGCTGCCCGAGGGTCTCGACGCGGGCGACGCGAACGATGCTCTGGCCTGGCTCGCAGGCGAGTACCTCCGCGCCTACGGTCCCGCGCGCGCGGCCGACTTCGCCTGGTGGGCAGGGGTCGGCCGGCGGGCCGCAACCACTGCGACCGCGAGGCGCCCAATGATCGATCTAGGCGACGGACTGCTTCTCCCGACGAACGACGAACGCCCCTTCACGAAGGTCACTGCGCTTGGCAACACGGTCGCGATCCTCCCCAAGTGGGATGCCTACACCATGGGATACGCGCCCGATGGTCGCGCCCGCTTCGTTCACCCGGACGTGCAAGAGCGCGTCTACACCCCTATGGGAACCGGCCTTCCTGGAGATGGGAACCCCGTCGTCCTCGTAGGCGGAGAGGTCGTCGCGACCTGGACATTCACGCAGAAGATCGGTGCGAGCGTTCAACCGTTCGACTCCCTCGGTGCGAGAACGCGCCGGCGGGTCGAGGAGAAGTTGGACGAGGTCGCGCACTTACTCGGCTAGCCGGGGCCGGCTCGCGCTCCGATCACAACCTCTGAAGGTGGGTGTCCTTGAAATCGGTCGGATACTTCAGTCCGTAACCAAGTGCCCTGTCCACTCCGATGTGGATCAGCCAGATGATCGCAAGCGATACCAGCAACGGATGCTCGTCGCCGATACCGATGCCCGCGAGGATCGCGGCCCAGAGATAGGTGTGGACGAGGTTGTAAAGGGCGGCTCCCACGCGCTTCTCGATGAAGTAGACAGGTATCGATAGATCGGGTACCAGAACGAGCGCGACGAGCAACCACCAACTATCACCATGATGCTCGTACAAGAAGAGACCGAGCACCGCCGCCGCCGCACCTTCGAGACGGATCAACCTGGGCGGTCCGAGTACGCCGCCCCAACTTCGCTCGGTGCGCATCTCTGCAGCGTAGGGGATGAGCAGGGCGCCACGATCTAGGCAGCCGTGGTTCGAGACGACCGGTGTCACTGTCGTACGCTCACTCGCCGGGAGGTGAGGGCATGGAGATGTGGAAGGCGATCGATTCACTGCGGGTCGTTCGTGAGTTCGAGGCTCGTTCGCCGGACGACGACGACCTCATCCGCATCATCGACGCCGGCCGGCGGGCCGGAAGCTCCAAGAACCTTCAGCGGTGGGCCTTCATCCTCGTGCGGGACCGCGACCGATTGAACGAACTCTCGAAGGCCGGGCCATGGGCGGGACACATAGCCGGAGCGGCTGCGGCCGTCGCTCTCGTCACGCCCGATCCCCAACTTCCGGATCAACCCCTGTCGCTGATGTGGGATCTAGGACGTGCCGCTCAGAACATGGTGCTGGCCGCGTGGGACCTCGGCGTCGGCAGCGCGCCGGCCACCGTTTACGAGCACGATGCCGTGAAGAACATCCTCGACCTCCCCACCGATCGACACTGCGAATACATCCTGTCCTTCGGGTACCCGGCGGATCCCTCAGCGCGGACGACCCCCAAGCGCGCCGGGGGACGTCTGCCACTGTCGGAGGTCCTCCACGAGGAGACCTGGTAGCTCGGACCGGTCTAAAGACCCGGTCCAACGAGATGTGCCTAAGCCCGGCCGGAGCCTACCGACCCATGTTCGACTGCTTGATCTGCGCGAAGTCCTCGGGCAGCGGTGGGGCCTCGTGTAGCTGGAACGCGATGAAGGACTCGATGTCTTTGTCGAGAGCCTCGTTCGTACGGCGTTCCCGGCCGATCGTCGAGATCGCCTTTCCGTCCATCCCCCGGCCACATGCCGAGCCGGCGTAATGACCGGGATAGACCTCGACATCGTCCCGCAATCCGAGGAGTGTCTGTAGCGAGTGGTACAGCTCTTTGGCGCGCCCACGAAGCTCGTCCTCGTCGAGCTCGGTAAGCGCGAGGTCGACCCGGCCCACATCACCGACGAAGAGCGTGTCTCCGGTGAGCACGAACCAATCGTCGACCAGAAGGCTCACGTGCTCGGGGGTGTGCCCGGGCGTGTGGAGAACGCGGATGCGCCGGTTGCCCACGTCGAGGACGTCGCCGTCATACATCGGAGTGAAGTCGAAGCCGACTTCGGCACCGCTCCCTAGATAGAGCGGAGCCCCTACAGCGACCGCAAGCGGGCGGGCAACGGAGACGTGATCGGCATGGATGTGTGTGTCGATGACATGGGTGATGCTCATCGAGTTCTCGTCGGCGACCGCAAGGTAGCGCTCCGGATCACCTTGCGGATCGACCACGGCGACAACGTCGTGGGTCGGGCATCCCACGAGATAGGACGCACAGGAATGCTCGTCGTGAAGCCATTGCCGGAAATACATCAGCTCTCCCTAGAAAGATAGAGCGACAAACAAAGCTGGGCTACCCAGATCCGAAGCCTCTCACGTCGATCGGGGGGCCGACGTCCCTTTTGCCTGCTCCGGCGACCCCACCATGATGCCGGCCCTCGTTGTTCCACCCGCGCTCCGGCCAACCGATGCGTGGCATCCTTCGTAAGCATGCGCGTTCCCGAGGGCCTCAGGGTCGACACGGTCGACTATCACACCGCGGGCGAACCGTTCCGGATCATCACGTCCGATGTCGGCGCCATAGAAGGTGGCACGATCCTCGAGAAGAGAAGGTTCGTGAGGGAGAACCTCGACGACATCAGGAAGCTCCTCGTCTACGAGCCGCGAGGCCATGCGGATATGTATGGCTGCTTCGTGGTCGAGCCGAACGACGCGACCGGCGATCTCGGGGTGCTCTTCTTCCACAACGAGGGGTACTCCACCGCTTGCGGTCACGGAACGATCGCCCTCGTTACATGGGCCCTCGAATCGGGCCGGGTGCAACCCAGGGGTGACAAGGCCATCCTGGTAGACGCTCCCTCGGGACGCCTCGAGACGTTCGCCACGATCGATGACGACGACGTGACATCCGTGCGTTTCCGGAACGTTCCGTCGTTCGTGTATGCCACCGACGTGGCCGTGACGCTCGCCGGCGAGAGGGTGACATGCGATATCTCCTACGGGGGGGCCTTCTATGCATCGGTCGAGTCGTCGAGGTTCGGGCTCAGCGTCACGCCGAAGAACGTCGATGATTTCATCCGCATCGGCCGCTCGATCAAAGCCGGTATCCATGCGCAGATGGAGGTCGTGAATCCGGTCGAGCCGGAACTGCGAGACGTCTACGGCGTCATCTTCTACGAAACGCTTGGAAGAGAACCCCTCACCCAGCGCAACGTGACGGTCTTCGCCGACGGGGAGGTCGACCGCTCGCCGTGTGGAAGCGGGACGTCGGCGCGCCTTGCCCTACTGGATGCGAGCGGGGAACTCCCGCGCGGATCTGAGCTGATCCATCACGGAATCGTCAACACCGTCTTCTCGGCCCGAGTGTCGGGCAGCGCGAAGGTGGGCGATCTTCCGGCCGTCATCACTGAGGTAGAGGGCAGCGCGCACTACACCGGATCGCACAGCTTCGTCTTGGAGCCACAGGACGAGGTCGGGACCGGCTTCCTCCTGCGTTGATGAAGGTCGATGTCATCTCTCCCAACGACCTCTTCAGGTCGTTGCCGGTGGAGATGGCGATCGATGCGCTGGAAGACACGTTCGGCGTGAGTCCCTTGCCCGAAGCACCTCCGCGCGCGCACCTCGACGTGGGATCGGGCGATCTCCTCTTGATGCCGTCGTGGAGCCAGAACGCGGTGGGGGTGAAACTCGTCACCGTCAATCAGTCCAACCCTGCAGCCGGCCGCGCGCTGATAAACGGGGTCTACGTCCTCTTCTCGCAGGAAACGCTCGAGCCTCTGGCCATCTTCGACGCGGCCGCCCTCACAGGACTAAGAACCGCCGCGGTCTCGGGCCTCGCAACCCGACACCTCGCACGACGCGACGCCACCACGCTCGTCATCTTCGGCGCGGGGGCACAGGCGCGTCATCATCTCCCGGCCATGCTGGCCGTGCGCCCCATCGAGCAGGTGGTGTGCGTCACTCGAACGCGAGCCGGCGCGGAGGAGTTCGTGGCAGGTGTGAAAGGAGTTCGAGCTTCGGTAGGCACCCCCGACGACGTGGCGGCGGCGGACGTGATCTGCACCTGCACGACGAGTCCCACTCCCGTGTTCGAGGGTCGAAAACTCCCAGACGGCGTTCACGTCAACGCGGTAGGGGCCTACAAGCCGACCACCCGAGAACTCGATGACGACGCGATAACGAGAGCCAAGATCGTCGTCGAGACGCGCGACTCCGCTCTCGCCGAAGCAGGCGATCTGCTGATCCCCCTCGAGCGGGGAGTGATCACGAGGGACGCCGTCGTGGCCGACCTCTCGGAGGTCGTCGCCGGGGCGGTACCCGGTCTCGACCACGACGTCACGATCTTCAAATCGGTAGGTGTTGCGTTCGAGGACCTGGTGATCGCAGCCGCCGCCTACGAACGGCTGTGACTAGAACGTCGCGTGCGCGGTTACGAGCCGCCCGACTTCTTGCCACCTGTTCGTGTTCAGAAACTGAACGCCTCCGGGTACGCGTAACCGGGGCCATTTGCGTTCAAAAAACTCCGATAGGGGGTGCTCTACGATCTGGTGTGATGGAGGAGTCGCGCGACCTGGAGCCGGGGGGATCCGAGGAAGAGGTCACCCTTCGCGAGGTCACGCCGGCCGACCTCGACGTCTTCTTCGAACACCAGCGAGATCCCGAGGCGACGGCCATGGCCGCTTTCTCCGCGCGCGACAAGGCCGCGTTCACCGCGCACTGGAACAAGATCCTCGTCAACGAGATCGGAACGACGAGAACGATCGAGTTGGGGGGCCGCGTGGCCGGCAACGTCGTGAGTTGGGAGCAGGACGGCCGAAGACAGGTCGGCTACTGGATCGGGAAGGAGCACTGGGGCAAGGGCATCGCGACGGCGGCACTCCGACGATTCCTGAGCCACGAGCCGGTCCGCCCTCTCCGCGCCCACGTCGCGAAGCACAATCTGGGCTCGATACGGGTTCTGGAGAAATGCGGGTTCAGAAAGGTTGGAGAAGAGACGGCACCTGCCACGGAGAGCTTCCCTGCGATCGTGGAGGTCCTCATGGAGCTGAGGGGATGAGCCGCTCGATCATCTAGCGGCGCTCCCCTCAGCTTGCTTGATCAGTTGTTGGCCGGGGCGCTACTGATGTCCGCGAGACCCGACTCCGGGTCGTGGGTTGCGGCCAGATCCCCGATCGAGACGATCCCGACCGGCTTCCCGCCATCGAGGATGGGAAGACGGCGGATCGCCTTGTCCGTCATGAGCCGAACGGCGTCGCCGACCGAGGCGTCGGGGCCGAGGCTCTGGAGCTCTCTCGTGCATATGTCTCCCAGCTTCGTGCTCGATGGGTCACGGCCATCGGCGATCGCACGCACCGTGATGTCCCGATCGGTAACGATGCCGCACACCTGTTGCGAGTCGTCCAGAACGATGACGTCGCCGATGTCAGAATCGCGCATGGCTTGCGCTGCCTTGGTGATCGGGGCCGACGCCGGCAACGAGACCGGATCGGTCGACATGACGTTCCTGATGGTTTCAGCCATTGCTCAGCCTCCTCTTGTCTGGTCAGTGGTCGCGCAGTGCGCTGATGAGCTCGGACTTATTCATGTCCGAGTAACCCTCGAGGCCGATCTCCTTAGCGCGGTCCTGGAGTTCCTCGACGGTTCGGTCCTCGTAATCCTCCGCAGAGGCACCGCGCCGACCGACCTCGGAGCGTGAAGAACTCGCAGATTCATTCGCGATACGGGCGGCCTTCTCCTTGCTCATGCCCTCGCGTTTCAGAGCTTCGTACTGTTCGTCGTCCTTGACGGACGGGCCGTGATCCTTGGCCATCGTTACCTCCTCTCAGGTACCGGGATATGCACTTGCAAAAGGTCCCCCTCATGGAGCCGTCCTTTCTTATGTATGCCCACGATCGCCAGATCCAGGCATCGGGCGCGCTCCGTTAGCAGCCCAACCGCCCCGGGTAAGCAACACCACTGGCCAGACGTGGCGCGTCGTTCTTGTTCGGCCTAGGCCTCTACCTCTCCGCCTTCGATTTCTTCTTCTCGACCGAGGTGCCCTAGCCCCCGATCGGAGGGATCGCTAGCTGCCGTACTCCCGCGCGGTCTTACTCTCGAACTCGAAGCCGACGAAGGGTTCGTCTCCTACGACCCATGCATCGTGACCGGGCTCGACAACGTACGCGTCGCCGGGAGTGAGATCTGCCTCGCTGCCATCCTCGTGGACGACATGAAGGTGTCCGGCGAAGACGGCCCCCACGTGACGGGCCTGACACGAAGGGGTTCCGACGACGGGCTTCACACACTCCGACCACTTCCAACCCGGCTGCGCGGTCATCCGTCCGGCCGACTCCCCGCCGATGTTGACGACGGCCAGTGCCGTCTTCTCGAGCGTGCGGGTCTCGTCCGGCGAATCGAAACTCTTCTTGTCTATCCCCGCCATGACGTGCCTCCCTCCCAAGCGGTCCGTCAGATGCGGACCTCTCTATCCAACGTTAGTCCCGGCGCTCGTCCGGGGGAAGGGGACGAATCGGTCATCGAGGCTTCGCCTCAGCATTCCGCGCAGGCCGGCTCGAGAAGCGCGTCGACACCGAAGGCGTGAGGCCCGTCCTCGGGCGTGGGCTCCGCCGGAGCTTGCGATCCGTTGTTCGGTCGGACATGCCGTAGCAGGGTGGCGACGAGGATCGCGACGCCGATCGCGACCACAGCTCCTACCGTCGCGGTCAGATGGAACCCCGACGTGAAGGCGGTTCGGGCTCCATCCACCAGGCCTTGACCCAGCTCGTGGGGCAGTTGCTGGGCGACCGAGAGCGCACCGCCGAGCGTGTCGCGGGCGGCCTCCACGGAGGCAGTGGGAACGCCGGTCGGGATCGCGTCGACGACGTCGGCGCGGTAAACGGCGGTCCCGATGCTTCCCAGCACCGCGATGCCCAAAGCACCTCCCAACTCCGCGCCCGTCTCCGAGATCGCGGAGGACGCTCCGGCCCGCTCCGGAGGAGCGGTGCCCACGATGAGGTCGGTGGCGAGGATGAAAACCGGGCCGAGACCGAGCGAGAACACGACCGATCCGACGACGATCACGGGCAAGCCCGAGCCGGCGTCGACCTGGGTCAGGATCAGGAAACCGAACGCCGCGAGCGCAAGCCCTCCGGCGACGGCGAAGGCCGGACGGACGAAGCGTCCGATCATAGGAGCCAGCATCGAGCCGGCGATGACTCCCACCGAGGAAGGCAGAGACCAGAGACCTGCGTGCAAGGGTGAAAGCCCGAGGACCAACTGCAGGTATTGCGCGACGAAGAGGAAGGTGCCGAAAACCACGAAACCGGTGAGGGTGTTCGACGCGACCGACACGCTGAACGCGGGGATCCGGAACAGTCGCAGATCGATGAGTGGATCCTCTGACCTCATCTGCCGCCGTGCGAACACAACACCGAGGACGAGTCCCGCGGCGACGGACAACCCGGCTCCTCGATCGAAGCCCTCCTGCGCGATGTGCTTGAGCCCGTAGATGACTGCGAGGACGGCTCCCAGAGAGATCGCCGCGCTGGTGAGATCGAGCCGCCCGGCGCGCGCGTCTCGGAACTCCGGAAGGAGCCGCGGCCCGAGCACGAGCAGAAGCGCCATCACTGGAACGTTGATGAGGAAGACGGAGCCCCACCAGAAGAACTCGAGGAGGACTCCGCCGACCAGCGGCCCAACCGCCCCGCCGATCGCGAAGCTCGTGCCCCACACACCGATCGCAACGGTGCGCTGCTGCGCGTCGTGGAACATGTTGCGGATCAGCGACAGCGTCGATGGGGCCACCGTGGCGCCGGCGATCCCGAGGATGGCTCGGGCCACGATGAGCATCTCGGCACTCGTAGAGAACGCGGCCAGGATGGAGGCGGTTCCGAATGCCGCTGCGCCGATCAGCAACACCCGCCGCCGACCGAGCCGATCTCCGAGGGTCCCCATCGTGATCAAGAAGCCGGCGACCATGAAGCCGTAGATATCCGTTATCCAAAGAAGCTGCGCGCTGCTGGGCTCGAGATCCCGGGTGAGTGATGGGACCGCCAGGTAAAGCACCGACAGATCCATGACGTACAGGAGACAGGCGATGGAGATGACGGCAAGGCCGATCCACTCCTTGCGGCCCGCTCGGGTTGCCGTCGCTGCGGTGGTCTCCGTAGCCATTCCTTGCCTCCCTCGGCTGTCGCTCGCTTCCATGGGTGTAGACGGGGTGCGGGCACGAAACTCATCGGCCGGGCGGGGGCAGAGCCGCCCGGAAAGGGCTCGGAAGGGCACCGGGGCGGTCGACTCTTACGTCGCAGGGTCGTCATAATGTGCGGATGCATCCGGCGAGAGGAGCGATCCGCGATGACTGATCTCGCGGCAACACCCGACGCGGTCCAGACGAAAACGGGGGTCGACCCCGAACTAGAACGCCAGCTCGAACAACACCGGGTCGAGCTGACCGCCTACGCCTACCGCATGCTCGGGTCGGCGTTCGAGGCGGAGGACGCCGTCCAGGAAACATTCCTGCGAGCGTGGCGGAGCTTCGACGGCTTCGAGGGGCGCTCCGCGCTCCGCTCGTGGCTCTATCGCATCACTACGAACGTGTGCTTGGACATGCTGAGCGGCAGCCAGCGACGGGCCCGTCCGATGGACCTCGGACCCGCGCAGAGCGCCGATTCGATGCTGGGCGAACCCCTTCCGGAGACCGCCTGGTTACAGCCGATGCCCGACAGCAGCGTACTGCCGGCGGGTGGGGACCCGGCCGAGACCGCCGAACTGCGTGAAAGCATCCGGCTCGCGTTCGTCGCGGCCCTGCAGCACCTCCCTCCCAAACAGCGCGCGGTGCTGATCCTGAGGGACGTCCTTCGGTGGAAAGCAGCGGAGGTCGGCGAGCTGCTGGATACCAGCGTCGCGTCGGTCAACAGCGCGCTCCAACGAGCGCGTTCGGCGATCACGGCGAGCAAGGTCAATTCCAGCGATCCCGTGGCGCCGATGGACGAAGAACAACGGGCGCTCCTCGCCCGCTACGTCGACGCTTTCGAGCGCTACGACCTCGACTCGCTGACCTCGTTGTTGCACGAGGACGCAACCTGGTCGATGCCGCCCTACGAACTGTGGCTGCAGACGCATCTCGATATCCGGAAATGGTGTCTCGGTCCCGGGATCGGCTGTCGGGGATCCCGGCTCATCCCCACGGTTGCCAATGCATCGCCCGCGTTCGGGCAGTACAAGCCCGACCCGAACGGAGGGTACGAGCCGTGGTCTCTACAGGTCCTCGAGATCTCGGACGGGGGGATCAGCGGGATCAATTTCTTCCTCGACACCGCCACGCTCTTCCCGCTCTTCGGGCTGCCGCCCAGGCTCGACGGATAGGTCGGGACTTACAGGCACGACATCCGACAGCCCCATCAGCGCGATGAGCTGCTGCAGGTCCTCGCGCGCGTTCCTCACCCGTACCTTGGATCCACACCGGCGTGCGGTTAGCTGGAGGCGAGCCAAGGCGTCGACGGCCACCGCGTCGGGCTCGACGAGCGCCTCCACATCGCAGACGAGCTGCTCCGAGGCACTGTTCTCGAGCCATATCCGAACGCGGTCGCACAGTCCCGGTATCTCAGCGCGAGATATCGAACCGCCCATGAAGAAGGCGACCAGGCGCGGCCTCGAGATCAGTCCGAGCGCACCCATCTCACCCGTCATGACTCCCGAGCGCGGTCATCCAGGCGTCTCCTCTCACTCTCTTCCCAGAGAGAAGACCGTTCGGCAGTTTGAGATTCATCGCCCCCGTCTCTCCCCCGGGCGGCGCCGCTACTTAGCGGTTGGCCGACCTGTTGTACTGACGGACGCAGAGTGGAACGAATACGGCCAGGATGATCGCCACCCAGATCAACGTGTAGAGGATGGGATTGTCCAATGACCACACGGTTGGCTCCGGCAGACTGCCCGTGTTCCCGAACGCCTCGCGGGCAGCTTGAGCAACCGCCGACACCGGGTTCCATTCCGCGAAAGACCTGAGGATCGACGGAAGGTCCGCGCTGTTGACGAAGGTGTTGGCGATGAAGGTCAGTGGGAAGATGAACATGAACGACGCGTTGTTCACGACCTCCACGCTCGACACCCTGAGACCAACGTAAGCCATGATCCACGAGATCGCGTAGGCGAACAGCAACAGGACCAGGAACCCGACGGCGGCGTCGAGGACGTTCGTCCTGATGCGCCAACCGACAAGGAGACCCGTTAGCGCCATCACGAAGATGGAGATCGAGTTGTAGATGACGTCACTCGAGGTGCGCCCGATAAGTACGGCGGATCGTGCCATCGGCAGCGACCGGAAGCGGTCGATGATGCCCTTGGTCATGTCCTCCGCGAGTCCGGCCCCCGTGAACGTGGCTCCGAACAGCACGGTCTGAGCGAAGACGCCGGCGATCAGGAACTCCTTGTAATCGACGCCGGGGATCTCGATCGCGCTCCCGAAGACCAGGCCGAACAGAAGCACGAACATGATCGGCGACATCGTCGTCCAGATGAGGATCTCGGGTACGCGCTTGATCTTGATCACGTTGCGCTTGGCCACGACCGCGCCGTCGGCGAACGCGAGTGCGAGACGACTCATCTAACGACCTCCTTCTCTCTCAGCTCGTCAGAAGGAACGCCTTCTTCCTGATCCGTTGCCTCATCCCCGTCCTCGGCGACCTCTTCGGCCGAGTGGCCGGTAAGGGTGAGGAACACGTCGTCCAGGGTCGGACGCCTCAGGCCTACATCGACGACCGATACCGAGCGCTGCCTGAGCACCGTAAGCACCTGTTCGAGAGCATCCAACCCTCCGACCACGGGGGCCGTAAGGCGACGCACTTGCTCGTCCAGATGGACCTCCCCGATGCAGAGTTCCTCCAGTACCGCGCGGGCGCCAGGCACTTCTGAGCGCGTCGCGACGACGACCTCCACACGTTCCCCGCCGATCTCCAGCTTCAGCTCATCGGAAGTGCCGTGCGCGATCTTGTGTCCGCGGTCGATGACGATGATGTCGTCGGCGAGCCTGTCGGCTTCCTCCATGTACTGGGTCGTGAGAAGAGCCGTGGATCCGGCCCGCACGAGCTCCTTGATAGTCGCCCACATCTGGTTACGGCTGCGGGGGTCGAGGCCCGTCGTCGGCTCGTCGAGGAACAGGACCTCCGGCGCGGCGACGAGGGCCGCCGCGAGGTCTAGGCGTCGCCTCATCCCTCCTGAATAGGTCTTCGCGGGTCGATCGGCGGCCTCGTCCAGCTCGAATCGGTCGAGCAGCTCCCTCGCCCGTTCCTGCGATCTCTTCTTGCCCAGGTGGTACAGGCGGCCGACCATCTCGAGGTTCTCGTACCCCGTGAGGTGCTCGTCGACTGCCGCGGTTTGCCCGGACAACCCGATCCGCTCCCGGACCTTGTCCGGTTCCTTCCGGACGTCCAGGCCGGCGACCTCCACCTCGCCCTCGTCCGGCTCGAGCAATGTCGTGAGGATCCTGACCGCGGTGGTCTTCCCGGCGCCGTTCGGACCGAGGAGGCCGAGAACGGTCCCCTTCGGGACCACGAGGTCCAGCCCGTCAAGTGCCACCACATCCCCGTAGCGTTTGACCAGGCCGGACGTACGAATCATGGGCGTCACTGCATCACCTCTCTGTTCCGCTCGATGTCGGTACTAAGACGGAACAACGCAGGCGAACTCATCGCTGTTCCGCTCTTTTTCTCGGGACGGATAAGGCTCGCGTGGGAGCCGGGCCGGCGCAAGGTACAGCAGCCGTTCGAGGTCAGCTCGTAGCGACCGGCGAGAGCCGGGATATCGCGTCCTCGGGGACGGCGATCCCGTCATCCGCGGCGTAGAGCATGAGACTTAGGATCCTGTTGGGGGCGTGAGCGGCCCCGCGCTCGGCGAGATAGATCCAGTCGATGGGGAGCTTACGCAGGACGTCGAGGGCCCCGTACCAGCGACCCGGCCGGGTCGTCGCGTCGAAGATGGCCTTCATCACGACCAAGTCCTCGGGGGCCGGGACGGGGAACTCGACGCCATCGAGACTCGCCCTCGTGGATCGCGCCAGGTGCTCGTCGTCGAGCTCGATGACCTCGCCGGCCCGGAATATGAGGTCGACGGTGACGTCGGGGCGCGCCGCCTTATAGATCCAACTCTCGTCGCGTCGATACGTCGCGTAGCCTGCCGCCTCGAACCTCGTTAGGAGTCGTTCTGCGTCCTCGGATCGGATGAGGACATCGATGTCCTCATCCTCGATCAACGGCTGATCGAGGAGGGCCTTGGTGGCAAGCCCTCCGATCACGAGATGGTCGGCGCCTGCTCCCTCGATGACGTGAAGGGAATCACGGATCACCTTCAGGAAGAAGCGGCGCGTTGCTCCGCTCATCGTTTGGGTACTTACCCTGGGGTCGACGCGACTAACGAGAGGATGGAGAGGCGTGCGGACGGAGCATGATGCAGCGAGGGAGCCGATCCGGATCATGACCTTCAACATCCGCTTCGACACGATCCAGGACGAAGCCGCAGGCAACCGATGGAAGGATCGCGTCGAGTCGGTCGTACAGACCGTTCGAGGTTTGGATCCTCACGTCGTCGGCTTCCAGGAGGCACTGCGTTCCCAACTCGCCGATCTGACCGGCGCGCTCCCCGACTATCGGGGGATAGGAAAGCCGCGCGAGGTCGGTGAGACGGGCGAATGCGTCCCGCTATTCCTCGATACACGCCGGCTCGATCTGGAGCTTTACGGCGACTTCTGGTTATCCCCGACCCCAGATACCGAGGGCTCTCGCGGATGGGATACCGATGTCCCTCGACACTGCACCTGGGCGCGGCTCCGGGAGCGAGGATCCGGAGCGAGGTTCGCGGTATTCAACACGCACCTCGATGTATGGGGGAAGCTCGCGCGCGTTGAGGCGGCGAAGGTGATCCTCACGAAGGTCGACGTCGCCGCGGGATTGCCTTCGATCGTCATGGGCGACTTCAACGCGGAAGAGGATTCGGAGCCGGTCGAGATCCTCCGCTCGGCGGGCTTCCGCGACAGCTTCCGGGTGATCCACCCCGACGCGACCGACGTGCAGACGGTGCACCACTACACGGATCTATCCGGCACCAAGAAGATCGACTACATCATGTGCGATCCACGCTGGGAGGTTGTGGGGGCCGAGATCATCCGTGAGCCGGCCGCGGGCCGCCTGCCCTCGGATCACTTCCCGTTGGTCGCCGAGCTCCTTCCGCTCGAGCCAGAAGACGACCGACCCGCCTGAATCCGAGGCGACCCGGCGTCAGAAGCCATCGTGGCCTTGACACGTGACCAAATAGTCACCTATAGTTCCCCGATGGACGCAGTGTTCAGAGCCCTCGCCGACCCCACCCGTCGCGGCCTCCTCGACGATCTCTTCCGCGCCGACGGCCAGACGTTGGGGGCGCTCGAGGAGCGGTATCCGATGACGCGGTTCGGGGTCATGAAGCACCTGAAACAGCTCGAGGAGGCGGGCTTGGTGGTGACCCGGCGACAGGGCCGCGAGAAGCTCCACTACCTGAACCCGGTCCCGATCCGGCTCGTCCACGACCGGTGGGTGAGCAAGTACGCAGAACTTTGGGCCGCCGCGCTGAGCGGGCTCAAGAGCAGATTGGAGGAGAGCATGGAGAAAGTGTTCGAGATCTACATCCGGACGACGCCGGAACGTCTGTGGGACGCCATCACCGACCCGGAGATGAGGAGCAAGTACAACTTCGGGAGCCGCGTCATCTCGGATTGGACGCCGGGTTCGCGCTTCGAGATGGCTAACCCCAACGCTCCCGACCCCCTCGGGGAGGGCGAGAACCTCGAGGTGGACCCGCCTCGGCGACTCGTCCAGAGCATGACGGCCCTCTGGAGCGAGGAGGTGAAGGAAGAGGGGACGTCGAGGGTGACCTGGGAGATCGAGCCGATCGGTGACGACTCCTGCCGGCTTACCGTCACCCACGATCAGCTTCGCGAAGGCGCCAACGAAGAGCTCTACGGGGGCTGGCCGATGGTCCTGTCCGGGCTGAAGACCTTGCTCGAGACGGGCGAGCCTCTAAC
>JBOGXG010000147.1:0-4977 GCA_050694195.1 Actinomycetota bacterium
GTCGTGAGGACCTCGGCGGTAACGGCTCGTGGCATCGACAGATTGGTCCCCGCCCTGAAGGAGGCGATCGCATCTCATCGGCGGCGCCTTCCGACAGCGGTCGTGAACAAGCTGATACGGGAGGCCCAAGCGGACCGGCCCCACCCGCGATCGGGGGGCCGGGCGGTGCGGATCCTTTACGCGGTCCAGGCGCGTACGGCCCCCCCAACGATCATCCTCTTCGCGAACCACCGCCTCGAGGCCTCCTATCTGAGATACCTCGAGAACAGATTGAGGGTTTTCGAACCCTTCCCCGGAAGCCCGGTGCAGCTTCAGGTGCGGGTGAAGACGAGGGCTGAGGTTTAGGGTTATAGTTGAGCCGGCGCCCGAAGCGTCGCCCCGTTCGGTGCCGGCGACATCTCGACGAATCGACCAGTCGTCTCATCTATGAGACTACTTATCTACAAGTCGATCCCAATACGAATCTACTTGGTGACAACTTCCTCCGAAGCGCCGCTGGATATGATGGGCCGGCTTTAGCGGGACGTGGCGCAGCTTGGTTAGCGCACTGGTCTGGGGGACCAGGGGTCGCCGGTTCAAATCCGGCCGTCCCGACTGCTCGCCGGACCTCGGCGAGTCGGACGATCGTCAAGGGGGTGCGTGAGTCGCGTGAGATCCAGGAGCCGGCCCGACCGGCGGCTCCCGCCGCCGCCGGCGATCGGTTCCTTACGGTCCCTAACGCCCTTTCGGCCCTTCGCCTGGCTTCGGTTCCGGTTTTCGTTTGGCTCTTCGCCGAGGGCAACGAGAACGCCGCGGTCGCGCTGTACGGAGCAGCCGCGTGGACCGATTTCTTCGATGGGTTCATCGCTCGCAAGCTGGATCAGGTCACGGAACTCGGGAAGCTCCTCGATCCTCTCGCCGACCGGGTCTTCATCGTCGCCCTTGCGATCGCACTGACATCGCAGGATGTCCTGCCCCTGTGGCTCTTCGTAACCATCGTCGCCCGGGATGTTCTCGTGCTGAGCGTGTTTCCCATCCTCGAGCGGAGGGGGATCCCGCGCATCCGGGTGAACTTCACCGGTAAGACCGCTACCGCTGCTTTGCTGTTCGGGCTGACATGCCTCGCATGGTCCGAGACGACCTTTCCGTGGGAGGCGTACGGCGACGAGATCGGCATGGCGTTCACCGTCGCCGGCGCGATCTTGTATTGGGTCGCGACCGCGATGTACGCGCAACAGGCACGAGCGTTACTGGCATCGACTGGGGGGTCGTGATGTCGAAGAGGATCCAAGCTGTGATCATGGCCGGGGGGGAGGGGTCGCGCCTTCGACCGCTCACCGGCAACATGCCGAAACCGATGCTGCCCGTGGCGAACCGGCCGCTGATGGAACACATCATCCTGCTCCTCAAACGGCACGGCATAACCGACGTCGTGGCGACGGTTCAGTTCCTTTCGTCGGTGATCAGGAACTACTTCGGGGACGGATCCGACCTCGGCATAACGCTGTCGTATGCGACCGAGGACGTACCCCTCGGGACCGCGGGATCCGTGTTGGGGGCAGAGGACCTCCTCAGCGGAACGTTCCTCGTTATCAGCGGCGACGCTCTGACCGATCTGGATCTCGACGAGGTCATCGACTTCCATCGGGAACGGGGTGCCGCGGCAACCCTCGTCCTCAAGCGGATGAAGGATCCCTTGGAGTTCGGGATCGTCATGACCGGCGAGGACGGTCGCATCGAGCGTTTCCTCGAGAAGCCGACGTGGGGACAGGTATTCAGCGACACGATCAACACGGGGATCTACGTGCTCGAGCCAGAGGTGCTCGACCTCATCCCGCCGGATCAACCACACGACTTCTCGTCCGAGCTCTTCCCGACGATGCTCGACAAAGGACTACCTCTGTTCGGTTTCGTCACCGACTCGTACTGGACGGACGTCGGAAACACCGATGCTTACCTGCAGGCGAACCGCGACGTGCTCGCCCGGCGCGTCGAGGTCGAGATCCCCGGCTTCGAACTCCGGCCCGGTGTGATCGTCGGAGAGGACGTCGAGGTCGCGCCGACCGCGCGCATCGAGGGCCCGGCCATCCTCGGCAGCAACGCGCGCGTGGGGGAGGGCGCGGTCGTCGGGCCCTACGCGGTCCTGGGGACGAACTGCCTCATCTCGGACGATGCCAGGGTCACGCAGGGGATCGTTCTCGACCGCGGGCATCTCGAGACGTTCGCGCAGCTGCGCGGCGGGGTGTTGGGGCGGGGATCGACCCTCGAGAAAGGTTCCGTGCTCGAGGAGGGGGCCGTCTGTGGGGACGACGTCGTGGTCGGCGCCGGGGCCATCATCAAGCCTCGAGTGAAGGTCTACCCGTCGCGGGTGGTCGATGCGGGGGCGATCGTGACCCAGAGCATCGTCCACGAGAAGCGTGCATCGAGAAGCCTGTTCGGATCGCGGGGACTGTCGGGCCTCGTCAACGTGGGCGTGACCCCTCAGATCGCGGTCAGACTCGCCCTCGCCTACGGAACGGTGCTCAAGCGGGGAAGCGTCGTCGTCACGGGTCGGGACGCGAGTCGCGCCGCGCGCACCATGAAGCGAGCGGTGATCGCGGGCCTCAACGCCAGCGGCGTCACCGTCAACGACCTCGAGCTGGTGCCGCTGCCCCTCACGCGCTACACCGTGAGGAGCCTGCAGGTGGCAGGCGGCATCAGCGTCCGCACATCGCCCGAGAGCCCCGAGGTGGTCGAGATACGGCTCTTCGACGCCGAGGGCGCGGACATCAGCGAAGCGGACCAACGGAAGATCGAACGGATCTTCTTCCGGGAGGACTACCGGAGGCCCCCCGCCACGAGGCTGGGCGAGCTGGAGTTCCCGCCGCGTGCGCTCGAGCAGTACGCCGCCGGGCTCCTGCGGGGAGTGGATACGGGGGCGATCCGGGAGCGCGCGCCGAAGGTGGTCGTCGACTACGCCTTCGGCCCGGCGTCGCTGATCGGTCCCTCGCTGATGGGCCGGCTCGGCTGCGATGCCCTCGCCGTCAACGCCTTCGTCGACGAGCATCGGCCGCTGCTACTCACCGAGGATCTCGAGACGCTACTGGCGAACCTGACGGATCACGTGAGGAAGTCGGGTTCCGACCTCGGGATCCTTCTGGAGCCGAACGGCGAGATCGCTCGCATCGTCGATGACAAGGGGCGTCCCTGGGATCAGGGCGAGGCCCTCTTCGCCTTCCTCAGGCATGAGGCTCGCCGGGGGATCACCGACATCGCTCTGCCGGTCTCCTGTTCCTCCCGCTGCGAGGAGCTGGTCGCCGCCCACGGGTCCACGGTCCACTGGACCCCGACCGCCCTCCCCGCCCTGATGGGACGGGCCGCTCATTCCGACATCGGGTTCGCCGGCGACGCCAACGGCGCCCTGGTTTTCGCCGAGTTCACGCCGGCCCCGGATGCTCTCATGACCTTCTGCAAGACCCTCGAGCTGCTCGCCCTGGAGGGTCGACCGCTGAGCGAGGTGGCCGCCGATCTCCCCGAGGTGCACATCGCGATCAGGGATGCTCAGACGCCGTGGGATCAGAAGGGGGCCGTGATGCGGCACGTCGCGGCCTCGGCCCCCCCGGAGGCCCTGATGCTGCTGGACGGCGTGAAGGTGCGGGAGAACGGCGGCTGGGCCCTCGTGATCCCGTATCCGGACGAGCCTCTGTGCCGGATCTGGGCGGAGGCCCAGACGACGGCGGAGGCCGAAGCGCGCGCCGACCGTTACGTGGCCCTCGTCTACGAGGTCACCGGGAAGCTCGGTAGCTGAATCGACAAGTAGACAGATCTACAAGACGACGAAAGGAGCCGGGAGTGGCTGACGTTCCGAGCGACAGGCGCTACACGCGCGAGCACGAATGGGCTCAGGAGCGAGATGGACGGGTGATCGTCGGCATCACCGAATACGCGCAGGATCAACTCGGCGACGTCGTCTTCGTGGGTCTTCCGGAAGCCGGGACCGAGGTGCAGGCCGGCCAGCCGATGGGGGAGGTCGAGTCGACGAAATCGGTGTCGGACCTCTACAGCCCGGTGGGCGGCAAGATCGTCGAGAAGAACGCCGAGGTCGAGAGCAATCCCGAGCTCGTCAATAGCGATCCCTACGGTCAGGGCTGGCTCGTGACCATCGATGCCGGAGGAGCGGGGATCGACGGTCTCATGACGTCCGAGGAGTACGCCAGGATGGTGACGGAAGCGTGACCGGCCCTCGTTTGACCAACCCTAAACCTGCCCTATAGGGTCAACCTATGTTCTGTACGAACTGCGGCCACCGTAATCCCGAGGGTTCCAACTTCTGCGCGTCGTGCGGGAAGCCGTTGTCCGAGAGCGGCTCGACGGACACCACCGTCACGTTCCTCCCGGCCGAGCTGGAGGCGGACCTCGACGAAGAGATCCATATCTCTCCGGAGGAGCTCGAGGGTGGCCGCGGCGTGCTGATCGTGAAGAGAGGCCCCAACGCCGGCTCGAAGTTCTTCCTCGATACCAACTCCACGGAGATCGGTCGCCATCCCGACAGCGAGATCTTCCTCGACGACATCACCGTGTCGCGGCGCCATGCCGAGATCCGAAGGAACTCCGGTTCCTTCTCCCTCCACGACGTCGGAAGCCTCAACGGAACCTACGTCAACCGCGAGAGGGTCGAGGAGGCGGACCTGCGCTCGGGGGACGAGATCCAGATCGGCAAATTCAAACTGGTATTTCTCTCGGGAGGCTAGGCATGCCGCTGTCCAGGTCGCGCGACTATCTGAGTATCGGGGAGGTGCTCGAGAACATCCGAGAGGACTTCCCGGACGTCAGCATCTCCAAGATCCGGTTCCTCGAGGCCGAGGGGCTGATCGCGCCCGAGCGCACGGGCTCCGGGTACCGGAAGTTCTACGAGCCCGACGTGCGGCGCCTTCGGTACATCCTCTCCCTCCAGCGCGACCATTTCCTCCCGCTCAAAGTCATCCGGGAGCGCCTGGACGCCGCCGACCGCAACGGCGG
>JBOGXG010000148.1:0-2735 GCA_050694195.1 Actinomycetota bacterium
GTGCCACCGGGAGATATGTCACGTTCTACAGCGCGGCCAGCAACCTCGTTGAGGGAGACCTGAACGGCTCCGCCGACGTCTTCGTCCATGATCTGGAGACCGGTAAGACCGTTGCTGCCTCGCAAGCGTCCGATGGCACCCTGGCGTCGAGCCCGAATCCAACCTGTAGGTCCGGAGCTGCCGGGCCCGCCGGACTCTGGTGTTCCAGCCTCCCTAGCAGGCATGCGTTCAGCAACGACGAGCGCTACGTGTCCTTCTACGGCTACGCATCGAACCTCGTCCCCAACGACACCAACTTCGGTCCCCCGGACTCTTCGGGAATGGATGTGTTCGTTCACGATCTCAAGACCAGACGAACCGAGCGTGTATCGGTGGACTCACACGGTGGTGAGGAGGTCGCAGAGTCATGCTGCGGAGGCATCAGCGGAAGCGGGCGCTTCATCCATTACCGCCGCGGATCCTTCGCATCGCGGTTTGACGTCATTGTCTACGACCGCGACACCGGAGCCATGGAATGGGTAACGCACTCGGCTAATGAGGACTCTATTAGTAGCGATATCAGCGACGACGGCCGCTTTCTATCTCTCAGCAGTTGGGCAGACAATCTGGTAGCCCACGACACAAACGATCAACCCGACGTCTTCCTTTACGATCGAGGTCCCAACCTCGGTTTCGGAGGCTTGGGAGGGCCACAGTCAGGCGCCGAACCTCCCGACGATGATCGGCTCTGCATTGAGGGCGTGTGCATTCCACCGGGCGCATCCATCGCCTTCGAGGACAGGCTCGCCGACGTTGACGATTCCGCCGCCGCGCGCGGCGCCAACCTGATCGGCGGGTCGATCGCCTCACGCCCGGCCTTGGCGGATCTCTATGCCGTCCTGGAGCTGGAATCGATGCCCCGCACCCCGGCGCTCGCCGCTGCCACCGCCGGGCTCGTCTACGGGATGTCGTTCGAGGTTGACGGCGATGCTTACGAAGTGCGGATCGCGTCCACCGGAATCGGCTCCCACGGCGAGACCACCTCGGCCTTCGGACTATTCGACTGCAGCGGCGAACTGCTGTGCACCAAGCTCGCTGACCTCGAGGGCGGCTTCGGCACCACCGGCGAACGCATCGTGTTCTCGCTGCCGCTCGACTCACTTGACCTCGAGAGCGGCTCGAGCATCTCGAAGGTCCGAGTGTTCACCGCACTGGGCTCGCTGCTCCATGGCTCGACAGAAACGATCGACGAAACACGGCTGTAGCACCCCAATAAGAGGAGAGGAAGCGATGAGCACCCAAAAGAGGCCCATCAAGATCATCACGATCCTGCTCGGTGCCGCGATCGCGGTCGTGGGGGCGGGCCTTCAGTCTGCGTCCGCATATCCGAGGCCGGGGGTCTTCGAGCGGGTGTCAGTGGCCTCCGACGGCAGCCAAGCTGGGCTTCCTGTTTCTGGGGTCGTCTGGGCCCAGAGTGTGCTCGGGGACCTTACCCCCGACGGTCGTTACGCGGTCTTTCCCAGCCACGCCGACAACCTCGTCCCCGGGGATTCGAACGAGTTAGAGGACGTGTTCCGCCACGATCGCAAGACGGGAGAGACCATCCGTGTGTCCGTCGGAGACGACGGGTCTCAAGGCATCGGTTGGTCAGCACATCCTTCGATCAGCGCCAACGGCCGTTACGTGGCTTTTTCGAGCTTCGCGCCGAACCTCGTGAACGGCGATAGCAACCTCGCCATGGACACCTTCGTGCATGACGTGAAGAACCGTCGGACGATCCGAGTTTCGGTCACCTCCGACGGCAGCGAGGCTGATGGTGTTCCCACGGGACTCCTCCTCTCTGCCACCTATACCTCGATAAGCCCCGACGGTCGCTACGTCGCGTTCGATAGTGACGCTGTAAACCTCGTCGAGAACGACACCAACAACGCACGCGACGTCTTCGTGCATGACCGCAAGACCGGCAAGACGGTGAGGGCGTCGCTAAACGCGAAGGGGGAACAGGGCGACGGCGGTCATCCCGCCAGCCGCAATCCTTCGATCAGCGCCGACGGTCGCTACGTCGCGTTCCACAGCTACGCTCATAACTTCCCCGGCGACGACCATAGCGGGGTGTACGTGCGTGACCTGAAAGAGGATAAGACCCTGCGCGTATCGCAGGCGTCTGACGGTTCGTCGCCGACCGAGGTGCCTGTATTCGGATGCTCGGGAAATGCTCCTGTGTTAGTTGATCTTCCCGAACCGCTGCCCGATGTTGGAGGCGGAGTAATAGACGGAACCATCTGTGACATTCAGGCAACTCCAGGACAGGCGATCAGTGACGACGGACGACTCGTGACGTTCATCAGCGACGCCAACAACCTGGTTCCCAACGATGGCACGCCTCCCAGGGGTGGCCACGAGACTGAGGTCTTCGTACACGATCTCGTAACCAGGCGCACCGAGCGAGTATCGGTGGACTCCTATGGGCACGTGCATCCCAAGGATTCAGAGGATCTGGCCGGTGAGTTTCGCATGGCGGGGGGCACGATAGATGCATCCGGACGATTCGTCGCCTACTACAAGTACACAGCTGGAGTCATCAATGACATGGATGCCTACCTATACGACCGTGCCACCGGAGCCTCCGAGCTGATGTCGACATCGGCCGGGGAACCGGAACAGCCGGTGTTGTCGGCATTGTGGTCGTGCTGGCCTGAACGGGGCAATAGCTTGCGGTGGTTCGTTCAAGCCGTCAGCCGCGGTGGTCGCTACGT
>JBOGXG010000149.1:0-3638 GCA_050694195.1 Actinomycetota bacterium
CCACGACCCGACTCGGCCTGCGCTCTCAACAGCGAGCCGATCTCGTCGCTAACGACGGGATCGAGAGACCTGCTGGGCTCGTCGAGCACGAGGAGGGGGGGTTCGGACATGAGAGCGCGAGCGATGCTTAGGCGCGCGCGCATGCCCGAGGAGTAGCCGAATACGAGCTTGTCAGCGTCCGCCAGACCGACGACCCCGAGCAGCTCTATCGCCCGGGATCGAGCGGCGCGCACCGAGAGTCCATGGAGAACGCCGAAGAACTCCAGGTTGCGTCTCCCGTTGAGTCTCCAGTAGAGACCTCGCTCGTCGGGGAGAACGAGCCCGAGACGCCTCCGCACGTCCCACGATTGAACGGACGTGTCGAACCCATCGACCGAGACGACACCGCGGGTTGGTTCGAGGAGGGTACCGATGATCTTTATAAGGGTCGTCTTCCCTGCGCCGTTTGGCCCGACCAGCCCGACTATCTCTCCGGGCATGACGTTCAGGTTGACGTCCACCAGGGCGTCTACCGAGTGGCGGGAGGCCGTCCGGACGAAAGGCCGGAGAGCGATGCCGACAGGCTCGTAGCGTTTCGCTACGTCGTAGACCTCTAGGAGCGGGCCGGTCACGGCTCGACAAGACCGCTGCGGCTGAGCTCTTCGATGAAGAGGGAGACGTCTCGCTCCAACGTGGCGACGGAGACTCCCTCGAAACGGCCGGACCGGTCGATCTCGACCGCGATCGAACTCGCGTCACGTGCGCCGTCGAGGTACTCCCATACGACGGTCCCTACGGCGTTGAGCGTGACCAGCTCCGCTCGCCGAGCGTCGACGATGACGGCCTGGTCATCGACCACCTCGTAGGTGGCTTCCGGTGCGCGCCTGGGTGCCATACGTTCCTCCTTCTGGAAGAACAATCTTGACGCAGCGTGCGTCGGCGGCACCCCGTACCGTGCGTAGACGGTCTAGTACGTTTGGCGCATCGAGCTCTGATCCCAAGCCCTTGTCGGGCTAACGTCGAGCCTTCTTCGCTCCGACCGGCCCTCCTCCGCCCTGTGGCTACCGACTAATGAGTGACGGATCGAGCCTCCCAGGCATCTCCGATCGCCTTCATGAGTGCCGGATAGACGATCAGGTGGCGGAAGGGCCCGATGAGCCTCATGTAGAGCCCGCCCAAGCGCCCGCGAGGCTTCACGTAGATGGCCATCTGCGCGCGGTATCTGTCGCTGCCCTGGTCGACCCATGCGAAGTGCAGGACGCCGTGCACCGTCTCGTTCGCGACCTCGGCCGCCCATTCGTTGTGGGTGCGATACAGGGGGACGAAAGCAGCTTGACGCAACCTGTCCCCCACCTCGGGACTCTTCGCGCTCCCCCGAAGGTCCTCGGGGAGGCGAGCGCTCAGCGTCGTTTCGGTAGATCCGGGGATCGGACGTTCCTTCGTGGCATCGTCCCAACCCAACCAGCCCCCGACCCGCAGCCGCAACCAGAACAGCGCACGACTGATTACGGATCCCGTCTCGACAGGATCGAAGGAAACGACGATGCCATCGACAAAAGCATCGAACTCGTCCGGACCCCCTTCAACCGGCAGTGCCCAGACGTCCAGCAGGTCGAAATCGGGGGCGATCCGGCTGATCATCCATGGGTGCGCTTGTTGGACGGAGTTCGGCAGTCTCATCCCGCCATCAGCGTACTTACTGATCCGTTGGTCCGACGAGCTTCCACCCCGATTGCCACGACCAATCGTTGCCGGCGTTGAGCGAGATGTTGAGGAAAGCCATGCCCTCGAGGTAGCGGGCGGCGCTCAGCGGCCCGACGTCGATCGGCCGGTAGCCGACCTTATCGAGGATGTCGGAGACGACGCTCTTCGCCTCGGGGTCGTCGCCGGCCACGAAGCCATCGAGCTGGGTCCCGTCGACTGTGGGACTCGCCTGATTAGAGGCGAAAACGGTGTTGAACGCCTTGACAACCTTGGCGCCGGGAGCCTTGCTCTGGATCACCTCGGCGGCCGAGGTTCCGTTCGTCGCGACCCCGGAGAGGTCGGGCTTCAGTGGGTTGGTCGGGTCGATCACGAGCTTGCCTTCGAGTTCACCGCTGATCTCGTTCACGACCTCCTCGACGGCGCCGAAGGGCACTGCCAGCACGACCGCGTCGGCACCCCGCACCGCATCCACGTTCGAGGACGTCGTCTCCGCGCCATCGACCCGCTTCTTGAAGTCTTCGAACTTCTCGGGACTCGACGCGGTGGCGATGACGTCATGCCCCGCGGCCGTAACCGCCTGACCTATAGCACTACCAACGTTCCCAGTGCCGATGATCGCTACCCTCATGCTCGCTCTCCCTCCAGGATGGCGGCTATGTCTTCCTCACCGATACCCCGAAGCCGAACCACGAACCCCGAGCGAGGGCTGATATGGGCGCCACAGCGATGGATTTCTTACTCTCACGGGGTCTAACCAGGTAGCGACCGATCATAGAGAGAAGGAGTTGCGGCATGCGTCTCGTTCTTAGTGAATTCATCAGCCTCGACGGCGTCATCCAGGCCCCCGGCCAGCGACAGGAAGACACCGACGGAGGGTTCCAGCATGGCGGGTGGTCGATGCGCTACTTCGACCCGGATTCGATGGGCTCCGCGATCGCCGAGGCGATGCAGAGAACCGACGCATACATCTTCGGCCGGCGCACGTGGCAGGTATCGGCCGCTGCATGGCCGCAGCGGGCGGGCCAGGATCCTTTCGCCGATCGGCTCAACGCGCTAACGAAGTACGTCGCATCTCGAACCCTGTCGGAGCAAGACCTAACGGCGTGGAACAACTCGCATCTCCTTCCCTCGGGCGACGTTCTCGGCGCGATCGCGGAGCTCAAGGGACGGGAAGGTGGCGATATCCAGTGCTACGGCAGCGCGAACCTTGCCGCCCAGTTGATCGCGAATGATCTCGTCGACGAGTACAACCTGATGATCGAGCCGGTCGTCCTGGGAGGCGGCAAGCGGCTGTTCCCGGACGACGGTGTTCTGAGGGGATTGGAGCTGGTGTCGAGCACCACCAGCAGCACCGGGGTCCAGATCTGCAAGTACCGGCCTCCCTCGGCGGCGTGAGCCGAACGTCGTCTATGAGTCGGGCTTGGTTGCCCTGATCGAGTAACCGCTCGTGCCGAACGACCGTCGGGCCCCACAGAAGCAGCGTGGCTGTCAGGCGAAGGGTCCTCAGCTCGCCGCCTTCTTCACGAGCTTGCGGATCTTTGCTTCTGTAGCCGCGGTCAACTCCTTCAACGCGAAGGAGGTCGGCCACATCGCGCCATCGTCGAGGTTCGCCGTGTCGTTGAAGCCGAACGTCGCGTACCTCGACTTGAACTTGTCCGCGCTTTGGAAGAAGCAGACGACCTTGTCGTCCTTCGCATACGCGGGCATCCCGTACCAGGTTCTCGGCGACAGGCTCGGCGCGTCGGCTGTGACGATCGCATGGAGCCGCTCGGCCAATACGCGGTCCGGTTTCGGCATCTCGGCGATCTTCGCGAGAACGTCTCTGGCCCCATCGGCGCGACGCCCGGCCGCCTTCAGCTCCCGGGCGCGCTCCTTCATCGCGGCCCGTTCCTAGGCTGTGAATCCTTTCGAGGGCATCGTCACTCCTGACCGTTGGTCGGTCGCTCGAAGAGCAT
>JBOGXG010000150.1:0-2527 GCA_050694195.1 Actinomycetota bacterium
AGTCCCAGGAGCAACGGCCACAACTCATCATCTGGTGCATTGGGATCGATGATCAGGCTTCCCCAAAGCGCCGCTCCAACGGTGCCCGCGCCCACAAGCCACATCCAGATCCCAGGGACCCGAAGCATCAACAGCAACAGTCCGAACCCAATCGAGGGCATGAGGGTCAAAGCACCAAAGCCCACGAGGTCGAGGAAGCTGAATCCGGCGATCCCGCCGGCGAGGAACCAGAGAACGGAGCCGCCTTTCGCCCTCACAACACCAGTCTAGAACCGCCTCTCAATCGCCGCTTGACAACATAGAAGTGACATGTGGAAGTCCGCTAGCGCGGAGTTAGGACGCAGAACTCGTTCCGGTCCGGGTCCGCCATGACAACCCAACTGACATCGCCCTGGCCGATGTCGATGCGCCGGGCACCGAGCGACTCAAGCCGTTCGACCTCGGCCAGCTGGTCACCGTCTTCGGGTGGGGCCAGGTCGAGATGGATACGGTTCTTTCCGTGTTTCGGCGGAATGGGCGGGCCGCCGAAGGTAGTGAACAGCCCTGTTCCGGCGGATGCGCGGATGGCAGTCTCGCCGTCCTGGTCCCACACTAGCGACCACCCCAGGACGTCTCGCCAGAAGTACCCGACCGCCGGGGATCCTTCACAAGTTAAGGATCCGAGGAAGCCGCCGTCATCGACGAAGTTGTTGCCCGGCTCGAGGACGCAGAATTCATTGCCTTCGGGGTCGGCGAGAACGAAGTGTTCAGCGTCGGGCCCTTGACCGATGTCGATGTGACGGGCACCAAGGTCGACCAGCCGCCGGACGGACGCCTCCTGACCTTCGATCGATGTGCTCGTGAGATCGAAGTGCAACCAGTTCGGCGACCGCTTCTCGCTGGCGGACTGCACGAACTCGAGACGTCGAAGAGTCCCGTCGCCGCTGTTGGCGCCCGGATACCCGTCCTCCTCGGCGTACGTCCACTCAAGTGCATCGGCCCAGAACCGAGCGAGCGATACGGGGTCGATCGCGTCGAACACGACGGACCACAGACGCGTCGCCATCAGGCGTCGCGGGGTAACAGCGCGCGACACACAGCCACGATCACCACAACGGCGGCAATCATGCCTCATGAACGCTCAGTTCCACAAGATGCACCGCACGCGGCGGCATCTTTCAACGCCAAAAACGGGTCGAGCTGCGGGATTTTGTGGGATTTTGGAGCACTCAGTTAGCCCGTTAGGGGACGCGCTATCTCAGCTATCGGCAAGAACGGAGCGCAACTCCAGGGCGCCTCCCGGACAGACATTGGACCCGACCGTAAGATGGCCGAAATGGGGCTCAGCGGCGGCGGTCACCTGCTTCCCCCACACGGTGCCTGAAGCTTCCGCTGTCCGGTCGATGACGGCAACAACCCCCGACTCGTCGTCCTCACATGTTGTTTCGCCACCAACTGGCTCCACAACAGCCGCATCTTCCCAGGTGACCTCTGATGTTCGACCGCGGCGGGTGATCTTCAGATGGGCCGAGCGCGAAGCACCATCGATGGTTATCTCGCCGGGCCTCGCCTTCCCAGAGATGAAGCCGTTATCGAGAACTACGAAGCAGGAGTCCTCATCGGTAGCGTCCGTACACCACCCCCTGAAGAAAGCGAACGACGCCGACTCCTCCGAGCCATCTGGCGACTCCGACGTCCAGGCTAGGACACCTACGATCTTTGTGCCCCCACGGTCGGTCTCCCCGACGCCCCAGATGGCGAAAGCATTGCGCTCGATCAGAACCGGCGCGGCATCGGAGACCGGCGAAGAAAGCAGCACTATGGCAAGCGCAGGGAGGACAAGGCGATGTCTCATTCGGGGGAGGATTCGCCGCTCCCAGCCCCTCTACCTCCCACCGTCGAATACACGAGTCACCACAGAAACGGAGGAGTTGGTCACTCGGACCGAAGCCAGCGGGACCCTGGCGTAAGAGCCAATGAGCGCGAAATCCCGACCAGTAAGATCTTGCCCGCAGGTCAGACTAGGTTTTCCTTTGTCGCTGTTTCGCGTTCTTGACCCGCATTTCGCGATGGGATGTAGCCCACGCGTCGCTAGTCGTCCTTCTCCCACTTCACTCGTTTCAAGAAACGACTTCTTCCTTCGAATTCGAACCAACTGTCCGATTTGAGCTCCTTGAGAGAGTCGCCCTCATCCGGACCGAGATCTGTATAGATCCGATCGGGCGTTATGCGCTGGACGCGATCAGCGGGAAGGCCCACCCCAACCCTTCAAGTTGATGGCCAGCCCGTGAAAGATGCCGTCCTCGTCATCGCCGAGAACAGCCTCCACGTGACCGATGTCGTTGCCCTCACGATCGAGTACTCGAGCATCCTGGTGAATCGCTATCCACGAAACGGTTCTCTCGTTATCCATTGACCCACCTTCAGGCAGACGAAATTCTCCTGAGGGTAAGGCTAACGAGCGTCAGAGGACCCGTCGTGCTGGTTAGTAAGACTCTTGGCGCCCATCGTGATTTCTAGCGTCCGCACAGTGACGGCCTGAGTTCTC
>JBOGXG010000151.1:0-2491 GCA_050694195.1 Actinomycetota bacterium
GGGAAGACCACGCTCTTCAACTGCATAACCGGCGTCTACGCGCCCACGAACGGGGGAGTGATCTTCTCGGGGGACAAGATCACCGGGAAGCGACCGGACCAGATCGTGGATCTCGGCATCTGCCGTACCTTCCAGCAGATCCGTCTCTTCCCGAACATGACGGCGTTCGAGAACGTCCTGGTCGGCGTCGACGCACGCCACGAGACCAGCGTCCTCGGCGCGATCTTCCGGGCCCCACGCATGCGTCGGGAAGAGGTCGATGGTGAGACGAAGGTCCTCGATCTTCTCGAGTACGTCGGGATCCAGAGATACGCGAACGATCTGGCGAAGAACCTCTCGTACGGGGACCAGCGGCGACTCGAGATCGCCCGGGCTCTCGGCACGAAGCCGAAGCTGCTTCTCCTCGACGAGCCCGCCGCGGGCATGAACCCGGTCGAGAAGAACTCCTTGCGTGGGCTCGTTCGAAAGATCGCCGACTCGGGCGTCACCGTCTTCCTTATCGAGCACGACATGAAGGTCGTCATGGGTCTATCCGATAGGGTGGCCGTCCTCGATCACGGCGAGAAGATCGCGCAGGGCGCACCCGAGGAGGTCCAGAAGGATCCGAAGGTGATCGAGGCCTACCTCGGGTCGACGAAGAAGGACGGATCGGCACCGGGCACGGGAGCCGGAAGGTGATGGCGCAAACCCCACTCCTCGAGTTGAAGGACGTCGAGGTCCGCTACGGCGTGATCCAGGCGGTCAGAGGCATCAGCCTGACCGTCAACGAAGGCGAGATCGTCACACTCATCGGCGGTAACGGCGCAGGTAAGACGACCACGCTGCGTGCGATCTCGATGGTGCACGGTCCGTCGCATGGGCAGATCCTGTTCAAGGGCGAGGACGTCACTTCCCTCCGCAGCGACGAGGTCGTGAAGCGCGGCATCATCCAGGTTCCCGAAGGCCGGCACATCTTCCCCAACATGAGCGTCTCCGAGAACCTCAAGATGGGTGGGTTCCAACAGAGGGAACGCACGACTCATGAGACACAGGAGGACCTGGATCGTGTTTTCCAGCTGTTCCCGCGGGTCAAGGAGCGACGTAAACAGCTCGGCGGAACCCTCTCGGGTGGGGAGCAGCAGATGCTCGCCATCGGCAGGGCGTTGATGGCTCACCCGAAGATCCTCATGCTCGATGAGCCCTCGATGGGTCTCGCCCCGCAGGTCGTCGAAACCGTCTTCCACGTGATCGAGACGGTCAACGGCGAGGGCGTTCCCGTCCTCCTGATCGAGCAGAACGCTCAGATGGCCCTCCAGGCGGCACACCGCGGCTACGTGATCGAAACTGGAGAGATCTCTCTGAGCGACAGAGCCGACAAGCTCCTCGCCGACGATCGTGTGCGCAAGGCTTACCTCGGCGAGGAGTAGGTCCCGGGGCTAAGCTGCACACCTCTTAGACTGGGCACCGAATCAAGCAAATCGAGATAGGGGGACTATCTATGAGGCCGTACAAGAGGACGTGGCTGCGACTCGTGGCCCTTCTGGCAGTAGCCCTGCTCGCCTTCGCCGCATGTGGCGAGGACGAAGAGCCGCAGACCGACCCGGGCGGAGGCGGCGACGCCACCAAGGACGCGGGCGCCGAGTTCACCACGGTCAAGGAGGGTGTCCTCACCGTAGGTTCGGACATCCCGTACCCGCCGTTCGAGTTCCAGGAGGAGGACGGGACGCTGTCCGGCTTCGACGTGGAACTGACTCGCGACATCGCCGAGCGGATCGGACTGACCAACACCGACGACGACTGGATCTCGACCGACTTCGGAACGATCTTCCAGCAGCTCCAGGCGGGGAACAAGTTCGACGTCGTCATCGCCGCGGTGACCGCCTACGCGCCGGAGGGCTCGCCGGCCTCGGAAGTGGTCGCGGATCGCAGGGACCTCATCGACTTCACCGATCCGTACTACCCGTCCCTGCAGTCGCTGACCGTCGACACCAGTAAGTCTGATGTCACGAGCATCGACGAACTACCGGACGGGGCCAGGATCGCGGTCCAGGCCGCGACCACGGGCGCGTTCTTCGCGGAGGAGAACCTTCCCAACGCCGAACTCGTGGAGTTCAACAAAGCGCCGGGTATGTTCTCGGCTCTGCAGGCGGGGCAGGTCGAAGGGATCGTCAACGACCTCCCCGTATCGCTCGACGCGATCTCCGACTTTCCCAATCTGGAGGTCGTGGAGCAACTGGAGACCGGCGAGGAATACGGCATCGCCGTGTCCAAGGACAACCCGGGGCTGAAAGAGGCCATCAACGGGGCGCTGGCCGAGATGTTCGAGGACGGCACCTACGAGGAAATATTCACGAAGTACTTCCCCGAGCAGGTGCTTCCGGACTACGCATCCTAATAAGGAGGACACGATTGGGGCCCGCGCCGGTTGGGCGCGGGCCCCTTTTTCAAACTAGAAGGTGGATCCCATGGCAGTTCAAGCTTCGACCCCTCCGCAGAGGAACCTGTCCTGGTG
>JBOGXG010000152.1:0-1686 GCA_050694195.1 Actinomycetota bacterium
GGCCGCGCTGTGGGTGGACATGCGAGGGGTGCGCTCCTCGGAGGGCTACTTCTCGATCGAGGGTTGGGTCCGGGACGCGACCAAGGCTCTCGAGGTAGCGCGTTCGCAGCCCGAGCTGCGCGACCTCCCGGCCGTCTTCGTCGGGTCCTCGGCAGGTGGAGCGGTGGCGACGGTCGCCACGGGGCGCGGCGCGCGCGTGGAGGGCCTCGCGCTGCTCGCGGCGCCGGCGTCGTGGGTCTCTTTCGGAAGCCATCCGGCACAGGCGGTGACACGCATCACGGGCGAGGCCGGGATGCCGCTCGCACCGGAGGTTCTCGCCGACCCGGAGGCGTGGGCCGCGGAGTTCGGCGCGGTAACCACGGTCGGAGCGATCGGCGCACTCGCCATGCCGATCCTCGTGGTCCACGGCACGGGCGACACGGTGGTTCCCGTCGGTCACGCGGAGGTGATCGCGAAGGCCGCTCCGCAGGCCGAACTTCTCATCATCGAAGGTGCCGAGCACCAACTCCGGCGGGACGAGCGCGCCGTCGACGCCGTCCTCGCGTGGATGGATCGCACGCTTCCGTGATCGTCGCGGTTCGGCTTCTCGTGGGGGCCGGGATCGCCGGCGCGATCCTGCTGGGCCTCGGTCTCGGCTTCGACATCGGCGCCCTCGTCATCCTCGGGTTCATCGTGATGTTCGGGAGCCTGGCGATCGCGGTGACCGACAAGATGCGGTCCGGCGCCGTTCGGCCGGCGACCTGTCCTAGCTGCGGAGGGCTCGTCTCTCCGAACGCTCCGCACTGCAAACACTGCGGAGCCACGTTCTAGGAGCCCTCACAGCATCGAGGACTGATCGGAGCCCTTCTTCTTACGAGGTTCCCGTTCGTCCTCTGCCGGATGTTCCACGATCGCGACGACCCGGGATGCCATGAACCGGCCCGACCTCACCACCACTCCGGTGCGGGTGAGTTCGGCAACCTCGACGACGCCGCGCGCGTTCGATACCTCGATCCGACGACCTGCCTTCGTCGCGACTATCTCGAACGTCTTCGTCGTGCCGCCCGTATCGACTTCGATCTCGACCCGGTCGCCTTTCATGCATCCATGCTCCCACTCGCGAGCGGTTCGTGCAGGAGAGCGAGGAAGAAGGGCACAGGAGACCCGGTTGTAAGGTTTGAGCACACAGTCTCTATACGGGAGGTAGTCGTGGCACAGGGGTCGGAATCGTTCGATCTCGTCATCTTGGGCGGGGGGAACGCCGGCTACGCGGCGGCGTTCCGTGCGGTGTCCCTCGGCTTGAGTGTGGCGATGGTCGAGAGAGACAAGGTCGGCGGCACCTGTCTCCACAGGGGCTGCATCCCCACGAAGGCGTTGCTTCATTCCGCGGAGCTCGTTGATGAGATCAAGGATGCCGGCAACTTTGGCGTGCTCGTTCAGGGCGATCCGCAGGTGGACTGGGGCAAGGTCCTCAACTTCAAGGACGGCGTCGTGGGCCGCATGTACAAGGGTCTCTCCGGGCTCGTCAAGGCGCGCAAGGTCGAGCTCGTCGAGGGCGACGGAAAGCTCGCCGGCTCGCGAACGATCGTCGTCCAAACGACGGACGGGGAGCGCAGCCTGCAGGCCGAGAAAGGCGTCGTTCTCGCTCCGGGTTCGTACCCGCGGGATCTCCCCTTCATCAAGGCCGATGGGGACAAGGTTCACAAC
>JBOGXG010000153.1:0-3802 GCA_050694195.1 Actinomycetota bacterium
CTCCAGCGACAAGAGGCACATGCCCGTCCAGAGCGCGGCCCGCGCCTGCGGTACCGCCGTCGCGAAGGATGCCAATACAAGTAGCAAAACGGTCAAACGTCGCATGATTCCCCCCGTCCGAGCTTTACGTTGCTCCTGTCTGGATAGTTCCCGGCAGTTGCTCGTTCTCCTTCACCCGAACGGACCTTGGTACAGACGGCGCCCGACCTGTCGCTGCAATCGAACAGAGCGAACGTTCCTCCCAGACGCGACGATGAGCGGACCTCATAGGTCCGGCTGGTCTTGAACCGCAGTCCATAGAGGATCGGTGACATCCGACTCATCCTCAACATCCCGACGTCGGCGCGGCTTGGCAAGTCCTCCACCTCGATGGCGACCTTCACGGGATCCTGTAGGCCTCGGTTACATCAAGGACGTCCTTCGGGATACGCCGGATGGGACTCGTCTCGTCCGAGCTAAACGTTGTGATGAGCGAGTATGTGTGCACCGCGCCCTCGGCATACAAGGTCGATCCCCCGATGATCGACCCACGCTCAGCAGCGGTTCCGTCGGTGGGAGAACCCAGCCGGCTCAGGGGAACCACCATACTCAGCGTTCGTTTCGAGTAATCGAGCTCGGCCTCGACGATGTCCAACGATCTCGGCGCTATGCCTGCAGAGCCGTCCTGTGGGGGCCACCATGACAGCAGGAACGGGATCGTGCCCGCGCTCGAGTAGCCCTCCGACTCGTAGTAAGACGCGCACGGGGCGAGGTCGTTAGGGATCGCCCACGACGGCTCGCAGCTCGCCAGCTCGAAAACGCCGTCGTCTTCACCCACTATGAAATCCCAGACGTATCCGGCAGGTAGCCCGCCCACGCTTGTCGGGCTCTCCGGCAACTCGGCCACCTCGATCACGAACCTGATGCCGCCCCGCGACTTCCCTATCGAGGCCCTAACGAGATCGACCCCCAGGGTTTGACCTACCGGACCCACGACGGGCGCCGCGTTGCTACCCCAGTCACCGGTGGGATCCGTCCCCACGGTCCGTGGCGCTTTCGATGCCCGCGGCTTCGCGACCGCGTGGCCGCTCGCTGCGACTGCTACCACAAGCGCGGCGAACATGATCGGCATCATCCGCAGCAGAGAGCCTCTGGGTCTGCTCAAACCTTTAGCTCCAAACGGTCCGCGTCGATCGAATCCAGAACATCGGTGGGGCCGAGTTGGATCGTTCCGAGCCCGGTGAAGGCCCGGGCATCGGCGATATCGCCACCGTCTCGTAGTCCGATCTTCGCGAGGGGGATCGAGAAGACGACCTCTTCTCCCGTCGTTCCGTATCCGCCCCTCAGGCTGCCGATGCCAACGCAGACAGGATCACAGCGGAACAGCTCGAAACTCGCGTTCCCGCTCCGCGAGGCTCCGACCAGCGGGGTCTCCTGGATCCTGACCTGATAGTGCTTCCCTTGGATGCTCAGATCGACGCCATGGAGCGTCGTCGGTAACCCCCCCCTTGAGAGAAGTGGCAAACGGTCGAAGGCCTCCCGGAAGAACAGGTCGGCGTAAAGGGGCCGGTATGCCATGGTGAATCCCGTGAGGTCAGGCCGCTGCGATAGGTCCGTGACCCTGTCGTTCCGGTCGTCTGCGGTCAAGACAGGCAGCGCCCCGGGTGGCAGGCAGACCTCGTAGATACAGACCTCGTCTGGGATGCAGATGTCGGAGACGCAGATCTCCGGCGGCGGCACTGACGTCCCCGAGCCACCCACGCCCAGCGCGGGGCCGGCGTCGTGCACGAAGGCATCGAAGGCCAGGTTGGTATCGGACTCAGTCAAGTTGTCGGCACAACTGGTGAAAGCGATCATCCGTCCCCCGTCGCTGACGGAGGCGGAGGTTGAATAACTGCCCTCGGGATCGGCTCGCTGGAGCCGGTTGAAGGGCGACTCCCCGGCGACAACGCAACGCTTCGCTTGCTCGCCTCCGGTTGAAACAGAGGAAAGTTCCATCGCTCCCGTCAGGCGATCGTAGAGGTAGACGTCGTTGTCGCCCTCGATGATCTGGAAGATCTGTCCGGTGTCAATCTCTGAGAAAGAGCTGTAGCTCTCCATCGCCACGTAACGGCCGCTCCCGTCGATCGCGCTCAACCGAGAGAATGTCACCGCCTCGGAGCCTTCCTCCCCATAGCGATTCACGGACACCCGTTCGGTCCGACCGGTTTGGCGGTCGTGTACGAAGACATCCATCATCTTCGAGTCATTCGGGACCAGGCTGCTGGCATCACTCCAGAAAGTCACGAAGCGTCCGTCGCCACTTATCCGGCGACCGTCGTAGGCCCCAGTCCAGCAAACGGTGCTGTCCTGTCCGACGCGGCCCTCGGTACCACTCGATGACACAGAAACCCGCTCGGTCTTACCCGTCTGGCGGTCGCGCACGAACACGTCCAAGGCCGCGTTCGTATCTCCTTCAACGAGATTGTCTGCTCCGGAGATGAACGCGACGTATCGTCCGTCGCGACTCAATGACGGACATGCGGACCATCCCGGTGCCGCGTTACGAGTGCCGCTGTCGGCCTCTTCCCCCTTGGATGACACCGACACTCGCTCGGTCTTACCCGTCTTCCTGTCGTGGACAAAGATGTCGGCCAGGTCGTTCGTGTCGTCCGCCACCAGATCGTCGGCACCCGATTGGAAAGCAACGAATCGCCCGTTGCCGCTGATCATCGAACTCGATGGTCCTTCGTCGGCCTCGGTGCCGTCCGATGCCACCGACACCCTTTCCGTCCGACCGGTCTTGCGATCATGAACGAAAACATCCCACGCGTCGTTGCCGTCACCCTTCACGAGATCCGGGAAACAGCTGATGAACGCCACGAAACGACCGTTGTCGCTCAAGGAAGGCTTTCGGGCGCTGCCCTGAGCGGAACCGTTACACCCCCTTGCGGGAAGCGTGCCCTCCGATGTCACGGAGACGATCTCAGTCTCGCCTGATCTCATGTCGTGGACGTAGGCGAACCAGTCGCTCGCAGTGGACTCGGCAAGATCGGCGGGGCGCAATGAGTCAGGTCCAATATCGAAAGCAGGACTATCGAATGCGACGTAACGTCCATTGGCGCTGATGTTCACGCTTGCGACGCCTTGATAGATGGGAAGGTATTTGAACTCGTCACCATCCGAGTCGACCGATGCACGCTGCGTCGTGCCCGGTCGGAGATACGCCTGGGCGGTCGGCATGGCTGAGAACAACACGACAGGAGACAACGCGGCGATAACAACCAAGGCCGGTCTCTCCCCCCAGATCCGGATCCGTCGCATCCGTCCACCCCCGAAATCTCTCCGGCTTTTTAAGTCAGGTCTTAGACCAATGGGATCTGATACCTCTGACGAGAAGTCGTCATACTTAGATCATCCGGGAGCGAGAGGCACGGCAGCTCGCCACGCGGTCGCCACGAACCCGCCCTCACATTCGGCCCTAGAGATGCGCTTCGTCCACTATCTCGACCGCACCAGCCGGAACGGTCCCCAGCGCGGTGAACGCCTCTATGTCGGAGATCACGGAGCCGTCCTCGACTCCCAGGTCGGCGATCGGCACGGAGAAGGTCATCCGGTCACCGGTCGTGCCGAAGCCACCCTTCAGTTCGGCGACCCGGTCACAGGACGGTTCCCTTCTAGAACATGAGAAGAGCCCGTGGGCGGCGGTCGTCTCCCCGTGGAAGCCAACGCCGGTGGAGGCTGCCCTGATCTCATAGGCCCTGCCATCGACCCGTAACGTCAGCCCATAGACGGTGCCGGCTGTAACCGCAGCCAGTGCCGGAGTCCGCGGCAACGATCGAAG
>JBOGXG010000154.1:0-9997 GCA_050694195.1 Actinomycetota bacterium
GGCTGGATATGGCGCCTACACGAGCAACGAAGGCCGCGGAAAGCGCAAGGACACCGAACGTTCCCTGCCTCGGGTCGTCGAGGATCTCCAGACGACGCTCGATGGTCCAAGCCCCGGCAAAGGCATCCGCAACGTCACCGAGGCCGTCTTCGTCGAATGCACCTGTCAATGCCATGCCGGCCGACACGGCAAGGACGGCTGCCAGCAGATGCGGCAATAGCGCAGACGAGACGACATACCCCGACGCGATCGTCGCCCCGATGGCAAGACCGACCACGGGGAACCACGGCGCCGACCTGGTTGAGTCATCGGCCTGCGCCTGCTTGCGGATGGGTAGCCGGGTGTAGAAGGCCAGCGCCGCCGTTAGTCCGCTCACCTGGCCAGCCCCCATTCCGCGAAGGTCGCGACCTCCACGACCGCGGCGGCGGCCATCCGTATCAGCGGTAATGCGGCGAGAGCGCCGCTACCTTCGCCCAGTCTCAGATCTAGATCGAGGAGCGGCTGCTTGCCAAGCTTCTCAAGGAGGAGACTGTGGCCCGGTTCGGGAGAAAGGTGGCCTGCGAAGCAATGATCGAGAGCGCCGGGACGTGCGACCTCGAGTGCAGCCAGCGCCGCAGTCACCACGAATCCGTCGAGCACGACCGGGATCGATCGCAAACGCGCCTCTAGGCCAGCACCCGCGAGAGCGACCATCTCCAGGCCGCCTAGCTCTCGAAGGATCTCGAATGCGTCATCGTGATTCACCCGCCCTCTCGCTCGACCGACGAGCTCGACCTTCCTTCGGTAGGTCGCGTCATCGACCCCGGTGCCCCTGCCCGTCCAATCCTCCGGGGCCATGTCGAACAGTGCGGCGGACACGGCAGCAGCCGCGGTCGTGTTTCCGATCCCCATCTCACCAAGAACGAGGATGTCCGCATCGAGTGACCGAACTGAATCGCGTCCCGCCTCGAAAGCCTCATGGAATCTCACATCGTCCATCGCGGGATCGACCGAGATGTCTCCTGTCGGCCTCCCAACCCCTGCATCGATCACCGATACCGAGGCGCCGACATCTGCCGCGAGGACGGATGCCGTGGCGGCGCCTTGGCGCAGGGCCTCGAACATCGCAGCGGTGACATCCTGGGGGTATGCGCTAACGCCCTGTGACGCGACGCCGTGGTCGGCAACGAACACGAGGAGTGCCGGTGCCGCTACATGCGGCCGGTCCGTACGTTGCCAACCGGCAAGCCAGATCGCCACTTCGTCAAGCCGCGCAAACGCGCCGAGCGGCCGCAGCACGTCGCGCGCTCGCAGTGACACGCCGGCGCGAGCCGACTCGTCTGGTCCCGGCAATGCCTTCAAAACCCGGATGATTTCGCTCAGAGAGCTCATCAGGCATCCACCTCGGTCAACCTCGTCGCGCGGCCTGCCACGACGAGCAGCACCTCACTCGCGTGATCCGCCCAGATCGAGTTCACGCGTCCCAGCAGATCGCGGAATCTGCGGCCGAGATCCGAGCTGGGATGCACCCCCATCCCGACCTCGTTGGTAACGACGAGCGATGTCGATGGCCTGGTGGCTAGGAGGCGCGCCGCTTCGCGGGCTCGGTCCTCGACCTCGTCGTCGCTGAGCCCCGACAACATCAGGTTGCTCGTCCACATGGTGAGGCAGTCGATGATCAACGTGCCGTCGGCCGACCGGATAGCCCTAACCAGGTCGAGAGGCTCCTCGATGGTGGTCCACAGGGTTGACCTTTCGGCCCGGTGCCTGGCGATCCGGCGCGCCATCTCCTCGTCGCCCGCTTCCGCCGTCGCGACGAAGGTGACCATCCCGCCCGCTCCCATCGCAAGCTTGACGGCGAGCGACGACTTTCCCGCCCGAGCTCCCCCTACCAGAAGGCGGAACCCGGTCACAGGTCGATCCCCCTCTTCGCCCGGACTCCACGGTCGAAAGCATGTTTGATCCTCCTCATCTCAGTCACCGTGTCGGCGATCTCGATGAGCTCCGCGGGGGCGTCCCTACCGGTGATGACGACGTTGACGTGGTCGGGCCGGTCCCTGAGCGTTGCAACCACTCCGGTCAGGTCGATCCACCCGTAGTTGATGCCGTAGGTGACCTCGTCGAGGATCACCATCTGGAACTTGCCGGAGGCCAGCGTCTCGCGCGCGACGCGCCATGCCTCTCTCGCGCGCGCCTCCGTCTCATGCATGGCCTTGGAGTTCCATGTGAACCCGTCGCCCGTCGTCCACCACTGCACGCCCAGTTGCCGGCCGATGGTCTCCTCGCCTACTCCCCACCTCCCCGACTTGATGAACTGGATGACGGAGACGTTCCATCCGCGAGCGACTGCTCGCAGCATCGTGCCGAAGGCAGCCGTGCTCTTGCCTTTACCGTGTCCCGTGTTGACCATCACCAACGAGCCGACGCGCAGCGCCGGCTTTCGCTGAGGACCTCGTCTGGGCGGTTGGATAGTCAATCCGTCACCTCCCGGGGAGGCGACCGGATCGGCGCTACGACGACTCCTCCCGAGTTCGTAAGGATTTCGACCGAGGCCCCGTAGTAACGCCGGATGAGCTCGGCCTCGAGGACGTCTAAGGCCGAACCACGGGCGGCGACGCGCCCCCGGTCGAGGAGCACCAGTTCGTCCGCGTACTGTCCCGCCACCGTGAGGTCATGCATCGTGCACAGGACCGTCAATCCGATCTCGCGACGGAGGCCATCCACCAGTTCGAGAACCTGCTGCTGGTGACCCACATCGAGCTCGCTGGTCGGTTCGTCCAACAGAAGGACCGGGGCGCGTTGCGCGAGCGCCCGCCCCAAGACGACGCGCTGTGCCTCTCCCCCGCTCAGCGAACTAACGTCTCGCTCGGCGAACGCCGAAAGGTCCAACCTCTCCATGGCGCCTCCCACGATCTCCAAGTCGCGTCGCGTCTCGGTCGCGAGGTAGCCGATATAAGGATTGCGGCCCATGAGGACGTAATCGATCACAGACGTGCCGGCGGGAAGGATGGGGCGCTGCGGGACGTAGGCGATGTTGCGAGCAAGGGTTCGGCGTGGCGCGGTTGCAACAACGACGTCGCAGACGGCCACGCTTCCTTGGAAGGGAATGAGCCCGGCGATGGCACGAAGAGCGGAGGTCTTGCCGGCGCCGTTCGGGCCGATGAGAGTCACCCACGCCCCCGGCACCACGGCGAGGTCGAAGTCCGTGACGACGCAGTTGCCGCCGAAGGACACGCTCAATGCCGAGACTTGTATCGATGCCATCAGCGCAACCTCTGGCTACGGCGAAGCACGATCAGGAAGAAGGGTGCACCGAGGAAAGCCGTGATGACGCCGATCGGGATCTCCGCCGGGGCGATCAGCGACCGACCCACTAGGTCGGCGAGTATCAGAAACGCTGCGCCTAAGATCACCGACAGGGGGACGACCAGGCGATAGCTAACGCCGAAGACGAGACGAACCGTGTGCGGGACGATGACGCCCACGAATCCGATGAGTCCACTTACGGCAACGGCCGCCGCGGTCCCTAGGCTGGCGGCCGCGATTATCAGCAAGCGCACGCGCGGAGTGTTGACACCCAAGCTTGCCGCTTCTTCGTCCCCAACGCTAAGCATGTCCAACAAGCGTCGATGGGTGACCAGGACGGTGCCCGCAACGAGAAGATAGGGAGTAACCAGCGCGACCTCCTGCCAGCTCGCAGTCGTCAACTGTCCGAGGATCCAGCTGTAGACCTGCCGTACCGTTTCGTCTTCACGTTGCTGTAGATACGTCTGGATGGCGGTCAGGAACGACGCGGTCGCGACACCGGCAAGGATCAACGTTGCGGTGCTGCGGGCGCGGTCCCCCGCGCGACCCAACAGATACGTGACCGACACTCCCAGAAGCGCCCCCGCGAATGCTGCCAGGGGAAGTGGGTCGATCAGCCAGTCAGCGCGGGATGGACCGGCCCCGATCGCGATCGTGGCCCCGAGACCGGCCCCGGCGGCCACTCCGAGCAGGTACGGATCCGCGAGGGGATTGCGGAACACACCCTGGTAGGCGGCTCCAGACAGTGCCAGTGTCGAACCAACCAGACCCGCGAGGACCACGCGAGGTATCCGGATCTGCCACAAGATCGCGCTCTGCTGGGTACTGAACCCAGAATCGACGTGCACGCCCGGCACGTGATCGAGAAGCTCGGTCACCGTTGCTCCAAGACCGAGACGCGCGGGCCCAACGAGAAGGCCCAAGACGACCACGGCGGCGAGACCTAGTAGCGCAAGAAGCAACCACTTTGTCCTAAGAGTGGCCGGCATGACGGACCTCATCCCGCCGGCCGAGTCTCACGGATCGCGTCGGCGACGATCTCGAGGAACTGGACGACGCGAGGTCCCCATCGGGATGAGATGTCGTCCCCGATCTCGAAGACAGCTTCGTTGCGTACGGCAGATATCTCATCCCAACCGGGACGCTGGGCAACTCGACTCGGGGTTTGCCCACAACACTCCGAGTCCCCAAGGAAGATGAAGTCCGGATCGGCCTCGATGATGTATTCAACCGACAACTGCGGGTAACCCGTTCCGGCCTTGTCGGCCTTGTCGGCGATGTTCCGCAAACCGGCGAGCGCGTAGATCTGGCCTATGAACGTGTCTGACGTGACGCTGAAGTATGTGTCGTCGAGTTCGTGGTAATAGGTCGGCTTCTCGTCGAAAGACGGTAGGTCCGAGGTGATCTCAGCGATACGGGATCGGATGCGTTCAACCTCCTCCTCCGCCTCGTCCACATGCCCGGTTGCGCGCCCCAACTGATCTAACTGTTCGTATGCCTCGTCGAGATGAGTGACGGCCGGTTGAACGAGAAGGGGTACCGATAGCTTCGGCAAAGACTTCAAGCCCGCGTCACCTGAGGCGACCACGAGGTCTGGCTCGTAGCCCGCGATCGCCTCGACGTTGGGTTCGTATCCAGACAACTCGGTGGCCGGCACTCCGGGCGGATAGTCGGATTGGTCGTCGACTGCTACCACCTGATCGCCGGCTCCGATCGCGAACAGCATCTCCGTCGCCGTAGCTGAAAGCGAGACGATGCGTTCCGGGCGCTGCTCAACAACAACCGGCCCGTTCGACGCGTCGATCGTGACGGGAAACCCTTGTGAGGATCCCGAACGCGAAGCGGGTGGGTGGGTAGCTGTCGCCCCGCCACAAGCAGGCAGTGCCAGTGCAAGGCAAACGAAGAGAGCACTGATGCGCCTCATCGGGCCTCCCTCCTGTCCGGTCCTCGCCGGACACGACGAGACCTGCGGAGCAGAGAGGGAACCGGAAGGAAGCACCGGCTCGTCCCTTTGCCTCGAAGGTCAACCGAGCCGCGCCCCAGATGGGTTTTCTGGCTTGTCCATCAAATGACGGACCTACAGTTGCGGGACAGCGCCGGATTTCGACCGGACTTGCCCACACCTGGTGCGCAGTTAGTGCACGAAGTCTACGGGATGGACCACCGCAGTGGAAGAGCCGGCCCAAGGAACCCTTGAGGGACCAGAGCGTGCCCGCAGAAGCAAGGGAGAAAGGGACCGAACCATCACGAACCCAGACATCACGCCCACGAACTTTTTCCAGATGTCCGTCCTCCTCACACGTGCCGTCACACGTCTCCGCACGATGCTGCGTCTGTCAGCACGGCAGATCGAGAGGAGAGGAACATGGCAACGAAGATGGAAGCGATCAGGAGCACCCGGTTCACCATCAGCATCACCACCGGCGGGTTCGCACGGGTCGCGGTTGCGTTCCGCGACTGGTTCCGCGCAGGGCAGCTGGGACCGACGAGCGCGGCTGAGATGCGTCGTTACACCGGAGCGCGGTAACTCGGGATAATCGCAGTAGATGACTCAACTGCGGATCCACCTGCTAGGGCCCCCGAACGTCGAGCGAGACGGAGCGCCCGCACCTCCCCCCAAGGGAAAGAAGGTGTGGGCGCTGCTCGCGTACCTGATCCGGACCGACGCGCCGGTTTCGCGCGCTCGACTCTCGTCCCTGCTGTTCGCCGACGCCGAAGACCCGCTCGGAGCGCTCCGCTGGAACCTCGCCGAGCTCCGCCGTCTACTTGACCTCAAAGGGATCCTGCGTGGCGAGCCGATCGAACTCGCCTTGCCCGCGGATACTGAGATCGACGTGGAGCGCGTGATCCACGGCACCTGGCGACAGGCGATGTCGGTCCCCGGGATCGGCAACACCTTCCTCGAGGGTCTCAGCTTCGGGGCCTCCGCCACCTACGAGACGTGGCTCCTTACGGAACGGAGGCATCTCGAGAACGTGTCCGCGGACGTGATGAGAGAGGCCGCTTTCGGCCGCATCGCGGCCGGCGCACCCGGCGACGCGATCACACTGGCCCGGAAGCTGGTCGAAGGCGATCCGCTCGATGAGTCGTATCAGGCTCTGCTGATCCGGAGCCTGGCCGCCTCGGGGGATCGTGACGGAGCGCGAGCTCAGCTCGAAGCCTGCCGCGCACTCTTCATGAAGGAGCTGGGCATCGAGCCCGGCCCCGACGTGCAGAATGCCGTCGTTCCTCCCAGCGTGCCGCTACCGCGGACGGCGCTGGCGGGCTCCGCGTCGGCGCGCGCCCAGATGGACGCCGGCGAAGCAGCTATCGCGGCCGGTGCTCTCGATGCCGGTATCTCTTCTCTGCGAGGCGCCGCGGCCGAAGCGGCAGCAGTCGGCGACCTCGCACTCGAGGCGCAGGCACTTCTCGCTCTGGGCTCGTCCTTGATCCACGCGCCGCGCGGGCGGGATGAAGAGGGGTCGGTCATCCTCCACCGAACGATAGAAGTCGCCACCGAGGCCGGCCTCGCCCGAGTGGTAGCTGCGTCACGACGGGAGCTCGGTTACGTCGAGATGCTCGCGGGCAGATACGACCGCTCGCGCCAGTGGCTGGAACACGCGCTGGAGACCGTGGGAGACGACATCGGCGAGGAAGCGATGATCCGAGCCGTACTGGGCGCATGCTGGTCCGACACGGCCCACTATCCGGAGGCGATAAGAGAGCTCGAACGCTCGCTCGCGCTCGCCGAGGAAACCGGTTCCGGCAAACAGATCGCGTACACCTCTGCCTTCCTTGGTCGCGCGCGACTTCTGACCGGCGCGGTCGACGACGCTAGAAGAACTGCGCTCCGCGCGAAGGCCATGGCCGAGCAGGAAGCCTGGACGTCTTTCGTCGCGTGGCCCGAGAGCTTCGTCGGAGATTGCTTGCTCCTCGAGGGCGACGTCGACGCGGCTGCCGATGCCTACGAGCACGCATTCGCGCTGGGTTGTCAGATCGGCGATCCCTGCTGGGAAGGAGTCGGTGCACGCGGCATCGGCCTGGTGAAAGAAAAGCGAGGGCTGGTGGACGAGGCGATCGACTGGCTCGACGACGCGCGCACTCGCTGCGTCAGGATCGCCGATGCCTACATGTGGATCGAGGCCTACTGTCACGACACTCTCTGCGACATAGCCATCGCTCATGGCGTAGAGGGCGCGACGAGATTCGTCGACGACGTCGAGGCAGCCGCTGGGCCCAAAGGGATGCGAGAGTTCGTCGCGAAGTCATATCTCCATCGCCATCGACTCGGTGATGAGAACGCTCTCGTGGCGGCTGGACTACTAGCGGCGGAGATCGCCAATCCTTCACTGCACGAAGCGCTGAGCGCAGCGCGCTCCCCCGCCTCATAGCGCCGACTCGTGGCAGATCGCTGCACTCGAGGAGACCGAATCTGTGCTCCCACAGAAGCGTCGGTCCGATCGCCGTCATGGACCTAGTTCCGGGTCTCTAGTGCCCCTTCTCTGAAGACGCCGCACGGTTCACTATCGGCTGGTAGGTCCTGCATGGCTGGTTACGCAAACTGGGACACGGCGGCAGAGACGTGGGTGCCTCCAGGCCCGGGATGACGGGAAGCACCAGGGTGGACGGCTGCGACGGCGAGAACGCGATGCCGACCTCCGAGGTGCCCTCGGGCACCGACTCGCCGAACGACCACACGGGCTGCTGGCCGTTCGGTCCGGCGATCGTCACGCGGATGCGCGACCCGGCCCGGTATACGTGCCCCTGGTAGTAGAGCGGGATGGCGACCTCCACGAACTTCTTGTGATGCATGCGTTCGGCATCGGCCTCGGTAAAGGTCGGGATCGGGCCGAGCAGCGTGCTCGGGCGCTTGAATATGTTGTCGGAATCGGTCGATAGCTTCCGCTCGCTGGCACGCAAGTAGCCGTTCTGCACGAACGTCTCATTCCCGTCTGGGCGGACCTCGGTGATCGTGGCCTGAAGGTCGACGTCGGGGGTCGAGGACCGCACCCAGGCGTAGACCGCACCGCCCCCGACAACGGTGGTGTCGGTCGGGAGCGGCTCGGAGACGTAGGAGACGGCCGTGCCCTCCGGGTTCTGTTCCCACTTCCAATCCCATTGAGACGCGTTACCCCACAGTCCTCCGGCACCGGTGTTGCTCCCGTAGTTGGTAAGGGGCAGCGCGTTTGCGTCCGACGTGTACTCGTCGATGCCTTCGGTCGTCGGTGGGTTGTCCGAGAGCGTCCCCCCGGGCCCGAAGTACCAGGTCTGGGCGGCCGTTTCGGGGATCGGGAACGTTTCGAACGACTGCTCGAACCCGGGATAGGGATCGCCCGGATTGGCGGTTCCGGTCGGCCCGGCGCCCGCTCCGTTGTCGAACAGGATGCGGACCTGAGGCAGCGCCTCGAAGGCCTCGAGCGCCAGGTCGTACGTGGGGAGCGCCTGGATGGGATCGGGCGGCAGGGTGACGATGTCGTCTTGAGGGAGTCCCATCGCCGCCTGGTAGATGACCGGCGCGGCCGCCCGGGTCGCCGCCTGCTTGACCATCGGCGCCTCCTCGGCGACGTACAACTGGAGGAAGTCGTACCAGCGGTTGTAGGTCTCCGGGTCCAGAGAGTCGATGTGGGCGCCGTTCGTGAACGTGAACCACTTCTTCTCCGTGCCGGTGAAGTGCGAGACGAGCTCCGGGCAGTGTCCCCCCGTCTGCTCGTCCTGCCACTGGCACACGAGGAAAGTCGGAACGTTGATCTTGTCGACGAACGTCACGGGGTCGAGCGGGTCGGCAACCTCCGGGACGTAGTGGTCGTTGGCGTCGATCTTGGCGTTGAGGTCCGCAGCCTCGGGGTGCAGCGCCTGGTTCTCGGCGCACGTCTCGTCGCCGCCCTGGATCCGTTCGTGCGCCCAAGGCTGTCCGCTGTCCGGTCCCGCGGGCCGCGCCTCCTCCTGACGCTCATTCGCCCAGTTGACGGCGAAACCGGTGTTGAGGTTTCCGCCGGGATACAGCGTCGTCGCGGTGGCGTCGATGACGGACAGCGGAGAGATCGCCGCCAGGGACGGCGGTTGGAGCTGGGCGGTGAACAGCTGGCTGATGCCGCCGTAGGAGATCCCCATCATGCCTACCTTGTTCCCCTTCACCCAAGGCTGGTTCGCGATCGTCTCGATCACGTCGTACCCGTCGAGGTTCTGAAGCGGCTCGAAGAAGTCGAAGGCGCCGCCCGAGCAGCCCGTCCCGCGCATGTTGACGTCGACGACGGCGAAGCCCATGAGGTTGGCGAGCACGGCGATACCGCTCTGCGGTCCGGCCGGGTTCGCGTACCCGTAGCCCGAGTACTCGATCAGCGTGGGGTAAGGCGGGAGGTAAGGGGCGGGTCCCTCGGGAAGCTCGGTGCCGTGGGGCAAACCGGGTTGCCCTGCCGGACTCGTCGGCGGATGCACGGTGAGCGCGAGCTTCGTCCCGTCGCGAGTGGTCAGGTAGGAGTAGCCGCTGGAGGGGATCGATTGGTCATAGATGCTTGGATCCCACGGTGCCGCATCATCGCTGTGCACCGTGAGCGGATCCGACTCGACCCCTTCGGATCCAACACGGTATCCGTCGCCCGGCGGAACATCGCGGAACAGGACCCCGCCGAGCGAGTTGACGGTCTGCGTCTTCAGGATCTCCCCCTGGGGGCTGGTGAGCGACGCCTCCGTGCCGGGCGTGAGGGCGGTGACGTACACCTGCTCGACGCTGCCG